>CAMVQS010000001.1 GCA_947169685.1 uncultured Prevotella sp.
ACGTTGTAGTTCTTGATGCGCTTGAAGTTCTTCTCCATCTCGTTCAGCTCGTGGTAGTGGGTAGCAAAGAGCGTACGCGCACGGCCTCTGCTGTTCTCATGCAGGTATTCCACAATGGCCCAGGCAATCGAGATGCCATCATAGGTGGAGGTACCACGTCCCAGTTCGTCAAACAATACCAGCGAACGGTCAGAGACGTTATTCAGGATGTTCGAGGCCTCCGTCATCTCCACCATAAAGGTCGATTCGCCCAACGAAATATTGTCTGAGGCCCCTACCCTTGTGAATATCTTATCCACTAAACCTATTCTCGCGCTCTCTGCGGGCACGAAACTGCCAATCTGCGCCAACAGTACAATGAGTGCCGTTTGACGCAGCAGCGCCGATTTACCGGCCATATTCGGACCTGTAATGATGATGATCTGCTGTCGCTCGTTGTCCAGATAGATATCGTTGGGCACGTAACGTTCGCCCACGGGCAGTTGCTGTTCTATGACAGCATGGCGTCCCTGCTTGATGTCGATGACGTCTGTCGAGTCGATGACTGGGCGTACGTAATGGTTCTCTTCCGCTGTCTTGGCGGCTGAGAGCAGACAGTCCAAACGAGCTATAAGGTTAGCGTCAATCTGTATCTGCGGAATATACTCCTGCATCGACTCCACCAATTCCGTAAACAGCCTTTGTTCTAGGCTCAATATCTTGTCCTCTGCACCCAGTATTTTCTCTTCGTATTCCTTCAACTCGGGCGTAATGTAGCGCTCTGCCTGTGCCAGCGTCTGCTTGCGAATCCAGTCCTGAGGCACCAAGTCCTTATACGTATTACGCACTTCCAGATAATAGCCAAAGACATTATTGAAACCTATCTTCAGCGAGCTGATTCCTGTCTGTTGTATCTCACGCTCCTGAATCTTCAGGAGGTAGTCCTTGCCACTATAGGCAATGTTGCGCAACTCGTCCAGCTCGCTGTTGACTCCTCTGCGAATAACACCTCCCTTGTTGACCAGTTGTGGCGGATCGTTCTCTATCTCACGCTCTATGCGGTCACGCAGCGGCTCGCAGGCATTCAGCTGCTCCCCTACCCGTCTGAGCGCTTCGTTCTGGGCGTGTTCGCAGGCCGTTTTGATGGGATGCAGGGCTGTCAAAGCGCGTTTCAGCTGTACCACCTCACGAGGCGACACGCGCCCCACGGCAACTTTCGAGATGATACGTTCCAAGTCACCTATCTGATGTAGTTGGTCGTCAACACACTGGCGGAACTCCGGCTCACGGAAGAAGTAATCCACAATATCCAGACGTTCGTTGATGGGGCGTTCGTCCTTCAGTGGGAAAACCACCCAACGCCTCAATAGACGGCCACCCATAGGTGACACCGTACGGTCAATGACGTCAAGCAGCGACACCCCACCCTCCTGCATCGTTCCCAGCAGTTCCAGGGAGCGAACGGTGAACTTGTCCATGCGCACATATTTCTCCTCCTCTATACGCGATAGGCTGACGATGTGACCTATCTGCGTATGCAGCGTGTGCTCCAGGTATTGCAGAATGGCACCGCTGGCTATGACGCCACTCTTCAGGTGCTCCACACCAAAGCCCTTGAGTGTCTTCACGTTAAAGTGCTTCAGCAGCTTCTGACGGGCTGTCTGTTCTGTAAATACCCAGTCGTCCAACTCATAGGTACAGTAGCGCGTGCCAAACAAACGTTCAAAGTCCTGCTTGTGTGTCCTTTCGTAGAGCACCTCCTTGGGCTGTATGTTCGTCAGCAGTTTTTCGATATAGTCGTAGGTACCTTCACCACAAAGGAACTCACCTGTTGAGATGTCGAGGAAACTGACGCCACACACCCCTTTGCCGAAGTCGATAGCTGCCAGGAAGTTGTTCTCCTTGTAGTTCAGCACGGTGTCGCTCATGGCCACACCAGGCGTCACCAACTCCGTGATACCACGTTTCACAAGTTTCTTCGTCAGCTTGGGATCTTCCAACTGGTCACAGATGGCAACGCGCTTACCAGCCCTGATAAGCTTGGGCAGATAAGTGTCGAGTGCATGGTGTGGAAAGCCGGCCATTTCGTCGCCTTTCGCGCCTGCTCCGTTATTACGCTTAGTCAGCGTGATACCCAGAATGCGCGAAGCCGTCACAGCGTCTTCACAATACGTCTCGTAGAAGTCGCCGCAACGAAACAGCAGCAGGGCTTCAGGGTATTTCGCCTTGAAGTCGAAAAACTGTTTCATCATGGGTGTCAACTCACCTTCCTTCTTTGCCATCGTCTTTTCTCTTTTTGCTTGCAAAGGTAAGCATTTTATTTCAAAAATTCGTATCTTTGCAAACAAAATATGGAAAGAAAAGACAATAGCCACAAAGCATGGGCGGGAGAGAAGAAGCCATCCATGAAACGGCGAAGCGAGGAAAACGACTATCTTGACCGAGGTATATACATGATTACCTTGGCCATTCAGGGGCGTCAGCCTTTACTGGGGCGGCTGGCTGGCAACCCTGAAGCCACTCAGGGGGAAAACGTGCCGCACGTGGCGCTGTCGGCATTAGGCGAAGCCGTCAAGAGCGTATGGCTGGATATTCCAAAGCGTCACCCGGAAGTAGAGCCGCTGAAGCTCTGCATCATGCCAGACCACATCCACGGTATTCTCTTTGTCAGGGAACGGATGGAACGGCACTTAGGACATGTCATCAACGGCTTCAAGACCGGCACTCGTCAGGCAGCACGACAACTGGCAGCAGGAACTGAGGCGCTGCCTCTGCCTACAAGACGGAAGGCTGCCCCGTACGCTGAGGCAGCGCCTCAGCCAGAAAAAAGGAAGCATCCCCCAGTCGGCACCCTTTGGGAACCTGGCTACAACGACCGCATTCTCCTCAGACAGGGCCAACTACAACGCTGGCAGGCCTACCTTGATGACAATCCGCGCCGCCTGCTACTCAAACGTCAGCACCCAGAGTACTTCACCCAGTTGGCAAACATTACCGCCGCAGGTCTCAGCATGCCAGCTATGGGCAACCGCTTCCTGCTCGACCGCCCCGTGAAGCTACAAGTGCAGTGCTCGCGTCACCTCTACCCTTGGGAGATAGAACAGCAGAAACAGGCCTTCCTCGAACAGGGCCGACAAGGAGCCGTCATCGTCTCCCCCTGCATCAGCCCGGGCGAGCAGCAGATTGCCACAGCCTGCATGGAGGCTCGCATACCTCTCGTGGTGCTGCTGTTGAAGGGCTTTCCGCCGTTCTTCAAGCCCCAGCCCCGTTACCTTGAAGCCTGTGCAGGCGGTCGCCTGCTCATGCTGGCCCCCTACCCTTGGCAGAACGAGAAACTCACGGATATGCGCCGCCGTTGCCTGAGCCTGAACGCCCTTGCTGCCGCCATTTGTCAAGGGGAATAAAAAAGGAGCGTTGCCGCTCCTTTTTTGTTATTCTGTGGGCTGAGGCAGTGCCTCAGCTTGCTGGACTTCGTGATTTACTTCTGAATCTTCTTCTGGCCGTTCTGAATCACTACGCCACGATAGCTGCCATCAACACGCTCACCTTTCAGGTTATACAGCGGAGCATTGACGTCTGTGTCGATTATCTGGTTCTGGATGCCAGAGGTCAAAGTAACCTTTGTAGGCCAGAACTGTTCTGTGGCGTTATACTTTCCACGAAGACCCTCAAGCGTATAGGTTCCTTCTGCTGCTACAGCACCTTCAATCTTAAACTCATCATAAATCTGAAGAACTTTCGCAGCACCAGTATAATTATAGATGTAATAATTATTACCATCTTTCTTTACTATAACGTCCTGCAACTGCCAAAGCTCGGTTAAATATTCCTGCCCCTCAATGTTACTAACGGCTATTTGTGTTGCAGTAATCGTTCCGTCGCTAACGGTTATGTCTGACGCTGTAATAGACTTTATTCCATCAAGACCTCCAAAGGCTGTCTTGGTTCCGTTGATGGTTCCAGAAATCTTCTGTCCCTGTGTTACACTGATAGCACCTTCCGATCTTGTTTCATTAATCATGATAACGCCTGTTGCGTCCTTTACCACGATATACTTATTACCTGCTGCAAGCACAACGCCGTCTGTTATTTTCAGCACACCAACAGTATTGGCAGCAAGGGCTTTGAACTCTGCAATAGTATTAGGAGTATCAGAAGGAGCTGGGTTAACCTTCACTGTACAAGTTACTGTTTGTGCTTCATAATCATCATTGCCTTCAAACACTGCACTAAGGATTGTTTCGCCAGCACCAACAATGGTTATTTCACCTGCATTCGTAACTGTAGCAACACTTTCCTCTGAAGAGGAACAAGTTATTGAAAGACTGTTGGGATTCTGAAGAACAGGAAGATACTTATAAGTATCATCACCATTACCAAAAGTAACTGATGCGGAAGACTTACCCCAAGATAAGCCTGCAGGCTGCTTAGCTACACCTTGATAGAGCTTGATATCGTCAAGACGTACATTAGAACTGGTAGTGTTTTTAAACTCCAACGCCAATGATTCCGTTCCACTTGGGACTGTTATGGTATATTTATATGTTCCAGAACCGCTCTTATCTCCAAGCGTGACACCTGTTGTAGTACTGGAAACCGTTATTCTGTCATAGTTGGCCTTATACGTCAATGTAATCTCTCCGCTTTTACCGCCAAGAGGTATTATTGCTGAAAAAGTCTGGTTTGACTTTGCAACCAACAATTCTGGTGCTGTACCACCTGCTAGTTTTTCATCATAAACTTTGGTTGTACCAGTGCAAGCATAACTATACGTTCCACCAGAAGGAACGTCATTAGCAGAATAGCTTGAGAAGTCTTCTTGCCAGATGATGTCTTCAGCATACAAATTACCCCCCCCACATAGTGCGATAAGGGCCAATAAAGAAAAGCGTAAAAGTTTTTTCATAATCTTTAAGTTTTAAATTGTTAGAATGATTTTGTTTAAGTAATATTTGGTGCAAAGATAAATTATTTTTCTGATACTTCCAAATATTTACACAATTATTCTTCAAAAGAATAGGGTAGGGGTAAAGGGTATATAAATGTTAAAATCTAAATAAGAAAGGCCTGTAGAATCGCGCGGAGGTCAGCAACTGCGGGTTTGGGTTCAAATATGCCCGTTTTTCACGGTTTTCGTAAGTTGCTGACTGTCAGAACGATGCTTTTTTACAGCTGGGAAATACGTTTGTCGGAGCTGCGAAAACGGCGTTTTTGTGGTCGAAAAGTGGCGTTTTACACGGCGTGAAACGGCACTTTACACGGCATGAAACGGCACTTTACATACCGAGTAACGGCATTTCACATGCCGAGTAACGCTGTTTTGCATTACTGGAGGGGTGTTTTTGGGCCGAAAGGGCGTTTTCTTTTCTCCAAATGGAGCAAAAATAAAGTGTTAATTTTTTGTGCTTATTTAGACAAACGAAGACGGTTTCCTGTCAGTGCTAAAAAGAAAAAAAATATTTTTCTTTTGGTTTTCTGCTCACTTAATCGTATCTTTGCAAACAAATAAAGGAGAATGCTTATGAAACAGAGAGCAATTTATGTGGTTTGTTTCATGGCAATAGCCATGACTGCCTATGCCCAAGGCCCCAATAACTCAGGCACTTACTACCAGAATGCTGACGGCAAAAAAGGTGCTGCACTGAAGACGGTGCTGTGTGGAATCACCTATAATCGTACGGAGCGAACGTATGGAGACTTATGGACAGATTTTCAGACAACTGATGCAAAGCCTAACGGTAAGGTTTGGGACATGTACTCCAACAAGCGCGAAATGACCTTCGGTACTGACCAAGCAGGAAATTATAGACAAGAAGGTGACGTATATAACCGTGAGCACTCGTTCCCCAACAGTTGGTTTGGCGGAAAGACAAATACGCAACCCATGTACACAGACCTGCATCATCTTTATCCTACTGATGGTTATGTCAACAACAAACGTAGTAACTTTCCCTTTGGCGAGACCAATGGCGAAAGCTATAAGTCAGCGAACGATTTCAGCAAGTTAGGCAAGTGTACCTACGAGGGCTATGAGGGTGTTGTTTTTGAACCTAATGATGAGTACAAAGGTGACTTTGCCCGTACATACTTCTACATGGTAACATGTTATGAAGAGAAGTTACCTGACTGGTACACTAATAATGCAGAGTCACGTCCTACACTTGACGGCAAGACCTATCCGGGCCTCTCGCCGTGGCAGCTGCAGATGCTGATGGAGTGGGCGGCCAATGACCCTGTGAGCGACAAGGAGACGAACAGGAACAACGCCGTCTATGAGATTCAGCGGAACCGCAACCCGTTTATTGACTATCCGGGCTTGGAGCGCTTCATCTGGGGTGACTTGAAGGATGTGGCGTTCAGCTACGACAACTATACCACAACGGGCATTCCCACCATCAACGCTACGACGGAGACTGACGACGTGGAGGCCATCTACTCGCCCGACGGCCGACGGCTACAAGAGCTGCAAAGGGGCATCAACATCGTCCGCATGAAGGACGGAAGGGCAATCAAGGTTAGAAAGTAAAAACAAGTAAAACGATATGGAATACAACTTCAGAGAAATTGAACAGAAATGGCAGAAGCGATGGGTGGAAAACGGAACCTATCGCGTAGTGGAAGACCCTAAGAAGAAGAAATACTACGTGCTCAACATGTTCCCATACCCCAGCGGTGCAGGACTGCACGTGGGACACCCCTTGGGCTACATTGCTTCAGACATCTATGCCCGCTACAAGCGACTGAAGGGTTACAACGTGCTGAACCCCATGGGCTACGACGCCTACGGACTGCCTGCAGAGCAGTACGCCATACAGACAGGACAACACCCAGAGAAAACCACCAACGAGAATATCGCACGCTATCGTTCGCAGTTGGACAAGATTGGCTTCTCGTTCGACTGGGATCGTGAGGTTCGCACTTGTGATCCTGGTTACTACAAGTGGACACAATGGGCTTTCCAGCGTATGTTCAAGAGCTACTACAGCCTCTCGTCGAACAAGGCACAGCCCACCATCAAGCTCATTGAGCACTTCGAGCTGATGGGTACGGAGAACTGTAACGCTCTGGGTACCGAGGAACTGCACTTTACAGCCTCTGAGTGGGCCGGCTTCTCAGAGAAGAAGAAGCAAGAAGTGCTGATGAACTACCGTATTGCCTACCTCGCAGAGACAATGGTCAACTGGTGTCCTGGCTTGGGTACCGTACTGGCTAACGACGAAGTGGTGAACGGCGTCAGCGTGCGTGGTGGCTACCCTGTGGAACAGAAGAAGATGCGCCAGTGGTGCCTCCGTGTGTCAGCCTACGCTCAGCGTCTGCTTGACGGACTCGACACCATTGACTGGACAGAGTCGCTGAAGGAGACACAACGCAACTGGATTGGACGTTCCGAAGGTACCGAGGTAGAGTTCAACGTTGCCGATTCCGACAAGCACTTTACCATTTTCACCACCCGTGCCGATACGATGTTTGGTGTGACGTTCATGGTGCTGGCTCCTGAGAGCGAACTCGTACAGCAGCTCACCACGCCTGACCAGAAGGCTGCTGTTGACGAATATCTGGCTTATGTGAAGAAACGCACAGAACGTGAGCGTCAGATGGACCACTCCGTAACGGGTGTGTTCTCTGGAAGCTATGCCATCAACCCCTTTACAGACGAGAAGATTCCCATCTGGATTGCAGAATACGTATTGGCCGGCTACGGCACTGGTGCCATCATGGCCGTACCTGCTCACGACAGTCGTGACTATGCCTTTGCCAAGCACTTTGGTCTGCCCATCATCCCACTCATCGAGGGTGCCGACGTCAGCGAGGAGAGCTATGATGCCAAGGAAGGTATCATGTGTAACTCTGCCAGTGCGAAGTTCTCACTCAATGGTCTGACCGTCAAGGAGGCCATTGCTGCCACCAAGAAGTTTGTGACAGAGCAGGGTCTTGGTCGTGTAAAGGTGAACTATCGTCTGCGTGATGCCATTTTCTCGCGTCAGCGCTATTGGGGTGAGCCGTTCCCTGTGTATTACAAGGACGACATGCCTTATATGATTCCCAAGGAGTGTCTGCCGCTGGAGCTTCCTGAGATTGACGAGTACAAGCCCACAGAGACAGGTGAGCCGCCATTGGGACGTGCCAAGATGTGGGCTTGGGACACGAAGTTCGACAAGGTGGTTTCGAAGGATGAGATTGACAACAAGACCGTCTTCCCCTTGGAGCTGAACACCATGCCTGGCTTTGCCGGCTCTTCTGCTTACTACCTGCGCTATATGGATCCCAAGAACAACAAGGCGCTGGTCAGCAAGGATGCAGACGAATACTGGCAGAACGTAGATCTCTACGTTGGTGGTACAGAGCACGCCACTGGTCATCTGATCTACTCACGCTTCTGGAACAAGTTCCTCTATGACAGCGGTTACAGCTGCACGGACGAACCCTTCAAGAAGCTGGTGAACCAAGGAATGATTCAGGGACGCTCTAACTTCGTTTATCGCATCAACGATGAAGGTGCCGATAAAGGAAAGTTCGTCAGCTTGAACCTCAAGGACAAGTACGACGTGACACCTATTCACGTAGATGTCAACATCGTCAGCAACGATATTCTGGATACTGACGCTTTCAAGGCCTGGCGTCCTGAATACGAGAATGCAGAGTTCATTCTGGAGGATGGCAAGTACGTCTGCGGCTGGGCCATCGAGAAGATGTCGAAATCGATGTTCAATGTGGTGAACCCCGATATGATTGTAGAGAAGTATGGTGCTGACACGTTACGTCTTTATGAGATGTTCCTGGGTCCTGTGGAGCAAAGCAAGCCTTGGGACACCAACGGTATTGACGGCTGTCATCGCTTCCTCAAGAAGTTCTGGAACCTCGTGACGGCTCCTCGCAACAACGATGTGCCTTCAAAGGATATGATGAAGAGTGTGCATAAGCTCATCAAGAAGGTTAGCCAGGACATGGAGGTGTTCTCTTACAACACCAGCATCTCTGCCTTCATGATTTGTGTTAATGAACTCTCGCAGCTGAAGTGCCACAACAACCAGCTGTTCCGTCAGATTGTTGTTTTGATGGCACCCTTCGCTCCACATATTGCTGAAGAGCTTTGGAGCATCCTGGGAGGCGAGGGTAGTGTCTGCGATGCGGAGTGGCCAACTTGGGACGAGCAGTACCTCGTGGAGGACAGCGTTCGTCTGGGTGTTGCCTTCAACGGTAAGACACGCTTCGATATGGAGTTTGCTGCCGATGCAGACAACCAGACCATCGAACAGGCTGTGCTGGCTGATGAGCGTGCACCAAAGTATATCGAGGACAAACAGATTGTGAAGGTTATCATCGTCCCTAAACGTATGGTGAACATTGTACTGAAGTAATGACAATAGAAAAAAAGATTATCTGGAATGAGTTCAAGGATTATTTCTTCATAACCCTTGGACTCTTGATGTACACCATTGCCTTCACCGTCTTCCTGATGCCCTATCAGATTGTAGCAGGAGGCGTGACAGGTCTGTCAGCCATTATCTACTATGCCACAGGTTTCCACTTGGAGAACACCTATATCATCATTAACCTGATACTGCTGGTGGTGGCGTTGAAGCTGTTGGGCTTCAAGTTCATGGTGAAGACCATCTATGCCATCTTTACCCTCTACTTCATGCTGATGTTTGCACAGGCCATCATGCCCACACAGGCAAACGGTCTGCCCATCAAACTGCTGGGTGAGGGTCAGGACTTCATGTCGATGGTCATTGGCTGTATGATAACAGGTATTGCGTTAGCCACCGTCTTCCTGCACAACGGCTCAACTGGCGGTACTGACATCATTGCTGCCAGCGTGAACAAGTATCATAACGTGTCATTAGGCTCTGTGCTCATCACCGCAGACTTCTGTATCATCGGCTCGTGTATGTTCTTCCCACAGTTTGGTGACTACATAGAGCGTGCCCATAAGGTGATGTTCGGCTTCTGTGTGATGGCCATTGAGAACTTTGTGCTTGACTATGTGATGAACGCCAGACGACAGTCCGTACAGTTCATGATATTCACAGAGAAATGGCAGGAGATAGCCAACGCCATTGGTACAGAGATGAATCATGGTGTCACCATTCTCGACGGACACGGCTGGTACACAGGCAAGCAGATGAAAGTACTTTGTATCCTGGCTAAGAAGAACGAGAGCGTCTATATATTCCGTCTCATCAAGATGATTGACCCCAACGCCTTTGTCAGCCAGTCGAGCGTCATTGGTGTCTATGGTGAAGGTTTTGACGAGATGAAAGTTAAAATCAAGAAAAGCAAAAGTCCGCTGATATGAAAATAGTCTTTGCGACCAATAACGAACACAAGCTGTCAGAAATAAGAAGCATTCTCAAGGATAAGATGGAGGTGTTGTCACTCAGCGATATCAACTGTCACGTGGATATTCCTGAGACTGGCGAAACGTTAGAGGAAAATGCCCTGCAAAAGGCTCAGTATATCTATGACCACTACCACATGGACGTGTTTGCTGACGATACCGGCCTCGAAGTGGAAGCACTTGGAGGAGCACCAGGCGTCCATACAGCCCGTTATGCCGATGAGGTAGATCACGATGCAGAAGCCAACACACGCAAGCTGCTCAAGGAGATGGCTCCGTTCGACAATCGCAAAGCTCGTTTCCGTACGGCCATTGCGCTGATACTAAACCAAGAGAGTCCTATTCTCTTCGAAGGAATAGTCAATGGTGAGATAACACGTGAGAAACGGGGAGAGAAAGGTTTTGGCTACGACCCTGTATTCATTCCTGAAGGCTACAACGAGACATTTGCAGAGTTGGGCGTTGATGTAAAGAACCAGATCAGTCATCGTGCACGAGCTGTGCAGAAGCTGGTAAAGTATCTGAGCACATTACTCTTATGTCTTTTTACTCTTTTACCCTTGAATGCGCAAATAGGTACCTGGCGAAACTACTTAGCTTATAGTGAGGTACAGGATATCTGCTCAACAGGCGAAGAACTCTTTGTACAGGCCAGCAATGCCCTTTACACCTATAATCTCAACGACCAGAGCATCACAACCTATGACAAAGTTAACGGCCTCAGCGACACCTATATCACCCATATCAAGTGGAACCCAACAGCCAAACGTCTTCTTATTATCTACCAGAACCAGAACATGGACCTGATGGAACAGGGTGGGGGAGTTACCAACCTGAGCGACCTCTACCAGAAGACGATGACTGACGACAAGACGGTTAACAGCATCTATAACTACAAGCAATACGCTTATCTTGCCTGTGCTTTTGGTGTAGTCAAAGTCGATATGCAGCGTATAGAAATCAATGAGAGCTATAACCTCAGTGCCAACATCACCAATGTCGCTGTAGCCAATGGTAACATCTATGCCAAGCAAAAAAACGGTCAGGTACTTACTGCAGCATTGACTGACAACCTGCTAGATCCCAACAATTGGAGCACTACCACCAACTACGATGCCTCCATCTTCAGTGAAGACCGTACAGACTACAATAAACATCTTGCTACTGTCAAGACATTAAAGCCTGGTGGACCGAAATACAATGCATTTGGATTCATGCGTTTCTATAACAATAAATTATATACATCCAACTCTTCAGTTAGCGTAAAGAATCAAACAGGATGTATTCAAGTATATGATGGAAATGATTGGATAAATTATAATACTGATATTGAAGAAAAAGTTGGACACAAGCTATTTCAGATATTCAGTTTGGATATAGATCCTATGGATGAAACCCATTTGTACGCCAGCGGACAGACAGGATTATACGAATATCACAATGGTGATTTTATTAAGGAATACAACAACAATAATGGAAGTCCATTTGAGACTGCTTCTACGGTAGGAAATAATAATAAAGAATATGTAATGGTTACATCTATCAAGTATAATACTGATGGACATTTATGGTGTTTTAACAGCATTGCTCCTACAAAATCTTTGCTTGAACTATCAGATAATACCACATGGACTTCACATTATAAAAAAGAATTTTTTGTTTACGAAGATCGTTCATTAGAAGATATTAGGGGAATGATGTTCGACTCTCGCGGATTACTTTGGATGGCAAACAATATGCATAGAATGCCATGCATCATCAGCTATAATAAAAATACAGATGAAGTAAGACGTTATGATAATATTGTTAATCAAGATGGAGTAACAATAAATAATTTTCGGCCTAACAGTTTAGCTGAAGATAAAAATGGAAATATATGGGTTGGAAGTAGTTGTGGACCTTTTGTAATGGATGTAGCAACAATCAATAACAACTCTGATAATTACTATTACACACAGGTTAAAGTTCCAAGAAATGATGGAACTAATTATGCTGATTATCTCTTAAATGGTATTGTTATTAAATCTATTGCTATTGATGGAGGTAATCGCAAATGGTTTGGAACAGAAAATAATGGTGTTTATCTGATTAGTGCTGATAATAATACTCAACTGCAGCACTTTACTATGGAAAATAGCCCTATTCTCTCTAATAATGTATATTCAATAGCTATCAACAACGAAACTGGCGAAGTATTCTTTGGTACAGAAAACGGACTTTGCTCCTATATTGGTGATGCTACAGCTCCTGCTAAAGAGATGACTGAGGATAATGTCTATGCTTACCCAAATCCTGTAACACCTGACTATAACGGACTTATTACCATCGTTGGTCTTTCTTATGATGCTGACGTAAAAATACTATCTACAAACGGCTCACTCATAGCAGAAGGACGTAGTACCGGTGGGACGTTTACCTGGGACGGAAAAGACAAGAACGGAGACCGTGTTGCCTCTGGTGCCTATATGGTTGCTACAGCTACAAGTAATGGAAATAAAGGTGTGGTATGCAAAATAGTCATAATTAAATAATATGAAAAGAATTCATCCATTTCTATTATTTATTATTATCAGTATTCCATTGTTTTTATGGGCTAAACTCCAAATATTACCCACATTTGACGATTGGTGTACATTATCTTCACCTAATACAGATACAGACTATTTACAATACTTCACACGTTACGGTAATGTATGGCGACCGTTTGATGCATTGATGGGATATATCGTTGGTTTGAACTATCGCTTGTTTCCAACACTTAATCATATTGTTATTTTCATAGGACATATTGCTTGTACCTATCTTGTTTATAGTTTAACATCAACGGTTAATTTTAATAGGCTTTCAAAAGCTATAGCCACCACATTTTTTTATATATCTCCCTGTGTCTTAGGAACTGTTTTAGCTTGTGACTCACTTAATCAGGTATATTCACAATTCTGGGGACTATTAGCTATCTGGTTCTATTTACATTTCCAAAATAAATGGAAATATATATTATGGATTATTTGTGTTTTCATGGCAGCACTTTCAAAAGAAAATGGTATAACATGGGCTGTGGTTCCACCTATCTTTGCATTTAGCTTTAACATCATTGACAAACAAAAAATATACAAACATCTTCTTTTTGGAATAAGTATAGCTATTACCTATTTTATAATTAGAATGCTTATTCCAAAAGTAGATATTTTTAATCCTGACTATGAAACCTTCAATGTGCTGAAGAATATTAAAGGACTGGTTATTTGGATTGGATATACATGGTTTTCTGCTGACTACATCAGTATTGTACATGAACCGAGCAGAAACTTACCTTTATTTTTCGGAACGCTCTTTCTTTCTTTACCTTTCATATATATACTTTTTATTAGAAAAAGTAAATCAATATATTCAAAAAAAACATTCATAGGAGTAATAATTTGCGCTATTATATCTATTTCTCCTAATCTACTAATATCCCTTACAATTATGAATGCTTATGCTTCATTAGGAATGTTTGCTATATTGGTAGGATTCATTATTAATCATCATCAAGAGACAAAGACAATATCTATTGTCTTCTCATTATATCTTTTATCAGCTATTATTGTAGGAATTCATCATTGGAAATCAGCTTATGAATCAAGCCTCATAGGTAAAGAAATGGCACAATCAGCAATTGAACAGACAAAGACGCCCGTTAATAAAGTATATTGTATCATCATTGAAGACGATGATCCTAAATTCTCATCTTTTTGTGAAATACCGAGCAATGCATTTGGATGGGGAATAGCTGCAAAATATGAGACTGGATATCAATGGCCAAAAGAAATCAATGATACCACAATAGAAAGAACAACATCAAAGCATATAATATATAAAATTGCCCATAATGCATTATCAAATAATTATGATTGTGTATGGATTGTCGATAAAAAGAATATAAAAGTCATAAAATAGCATATGAAAAAAATATCTATTATCATTCCCGTCTTTAACGAAGAACAGTCATTAAATGACTTATATACTGCTGTCAACTCATTAATGAATGACAATACCGAATATATATGGGAAGTTATGATGATTGATGATGGTAGTACTGACCATTCTCTGCAGATAATTAAGAAAATAAGGGAAACAGATAAAAGAATAAGTTATATACATCTTTCACGTAACTTTGGCAAGGAAAATGCTATGCTTGCAGGTTTTGACTATGTTAGTGGTGATTGCGCTATTGTTATGGATGCTGATCTACAGCATCCACCATATGTCATTATGGATATGATTAAATATTGGCAACAAGGTTACGAAGATGTTTTTGCAAAAAGAAAAAGTCGTGGAAAAGAAAGCTTAATCCGTAAATTCTCTACTAAATTATATTATAAGCTACTACAAATGATTGCCCATGATGAGGTATTAGTAGATGTTGGAGACTTTAGATTACTTGACAGAAAGTGCATTGATGCATTAAAAAACATTCGCGAAACACAACGTTACACAAAAGGACTTTATAGCTGGATAGGATTTAAAAAACATCAAATATTCTTTGAACAAAAAGAACGTATAACTGGAAAGTCATCCTTCAGTTATATTAAGCTCATCAATTTAGCAATTGATGGTATCACCTCATATTCTATTATGCCATTAAGATTATCAAGCATAATAGGTATATTTGTTTCCTTTATAGCATTTTTATACATGTGTTTTGTTATTATCAAAACAATACTTATAGGTGATCCTGTACAAGGATATCCTACATTAATTATAGTCATACTTTTCTTAGGCGGACTACAATTAGTTTCTATAGGTATTATAGGAGAATATTTAGGACGTATCTTCTATGAAACAAAAAACAGACCTGTATATATCATCAGTGAAATATCTAACTCAACTCCAGCATCCGCTCAATAGGCTTCACAGCATCTTTGGCTATTTCTGAATCTACTTCTACTGTCGGCCATTCATATTTTAAGGTATTATAGATCTTCAGCATGGAGTTCATCTTCATGTAGTCACACTCATTACAATGACAACCTACAGAACCTTCAGTTACTTCTGGTGGAACAGGGTAGAAGAGGGTAGTAGGACAGTTACGTTGCATCTCATGCAGTATTCCGGCCTCTGTAGCCACGATATATTCATTATTGGGATTCTCTATGGCATACTTCAAAAGAACGGCTGTAGAGCCCACAATATCAGCTGTAGAAAGTACTGGACCTTTACATTCAGGATGAGCCAATACCAAAGCTTTCGGATGTTCTTCCTTTAACTTCAGTATTTCTGGTACTGAGAAACGCTCATGAACATGACAACCGCCTTGCCAAAGCAGCATATTACGTCCTGTTATACTATTGATATATGAACCAAGATTATAGTCTGGTCCAAATATAATCTTTGCATCCTGTGGGAAAGTATCGACGATTTTCTTTGCATTACCACTGGTAACAACAACATCAGTCAATGCCTTCACAGCTGCTGTAGTATTTACATAACTGATAACCTGGTAGCCAGGATGCTCTTCCTTATATTTCTTCAAGTCTTCAGCTTTACATGAATCGGCCAGTGAACAGCCAGCATTTAGATCAGGACATAGTACCAACTTGTCTGGAGACAGTATCTTACATGTCTCTGCCATGAAATGCACACCACACATAACGATAATCTTTGCATCCGTCTCTGCAGCCTTTCGAGCCAAAGCCAAAGAATCGCCAATAAAGTCAGCACAATCTTGTATCTCTCCATGTGTGTAGTAATGAGCTAAGATAATAGCATTCTTCTCTTCACACATACGACGAATCTCTTTCTTCAGATCTGTACCCTCTGGAGCCGGTTCATTGATAAAACCTTGCTCTGTCCACTGCTTTTTCAACTTCATATATTTATTATTCTTTTTTCTTCTTTCTTTTTTAAAATAGAAATGAGTAGAATGATAGGATGTTGATACGTTGAAAACTTTTTATTAATTTTCTTGTGTATGAACTTATGAACTTGGGATTCTTAGTTCTTCACACCTATTGTTAATGCTTTCTTATTGATTTTTAATTATCTAAGCATTTTATCCACATTTCTTAAATTTGCTGCAAAATTAATAAGTTTATATCTTTTTCCCATCATTTTTTGTGGAAAACTTGCGTAAAACACAAGAATAAGTATGTGGGTATTCACTTACTCACTTTTATAAAAGTGTATTGAACTCATAAATTCACAAGTTATCCACATACTTATCCACAGTGTTATTAACTCATTTGATGACTCTATAATTACCACTTAGATGCATAAAGGCAAAGAGACGTAGTAAACCGTCATAATAAGCATCAAAATAGCCATCAGCAAAAGGTTCATGCTTCGCATTCCATAATGCATCAACAAATTCTTTGCTCTTATCGTGCGAACACATAACAGAGGCAGCAGCCAGTGTACTGACAAGTCCTATGCTGTGACGAAGCTTACGGAATCCTCCTGCAGGCAGTATTTCATTGTCTTCAGGCAATGTGCCGTCAACACGATATTGATCAACATAATCATTAATGCCTTGGCTATAGAAGAAATTCTGTATCTTTTCTCCATACTGGCGTTGCCATTCACCGTCAGCACAACTCCACTCATAGTCGAGTGCAATATTCATAGGTACACGCCAGGAGTCATAGCGGAAATTAGCACCCCCGTTTCTACGACCCCCAAAACCTTCCATGAGTGAACCGTCATACTGAGACATGTCCGGATTCAAACCTGTCTGTTCGTTGATGGCCTTATGCAGATATTCACGACTCTTGGCAGCACAAGCGAGCCAATAATCACTTCTACCATCATCGGCCCATTTTGCCCAAACTTCATAAAAAGCAGGAATATGATAACTGGGATCAGTAAAGCGTTGTCCGAAACCGTCAGGCGTGAAAGTGATAAGCTGTGTTTCCGGATCAATGAGGAATATCTTACCAGATGGTTGAGGCATACCAGGGAATTGTCGCATCTGACGTTCTTCCTTGAAATCTCTTGGCATGATACAATTCAGTATATGCTGCGCCTCTGCCTTATAGTTGATACCCGTATCGTTTCCCCAACGGTTAGAGGCAAAGATAAGTGCAGTAATAAAGTACAGTTCACCATCGCTGGCTGCACCTTCAGCATTTCTTGTACCATCAGTCTTACAACTCCAGGCAAAATATCCTTCACGTGGTCCACTTTGATGTTGCATATATTTCTTACTCCATCGCCAGATGCGGTCAAAGATATCCTTTTCGTTCATCTGAACAGCAATCATCATACCATAAGACATACCTTCCGTACGAGCATCGTGATTCTTGATGTCTGAGATATATCCCATGGAGTCACCAACTTCGAAATATACCTTGTTTGGTCCACGAAACACATCATTGAATACTTCTTTCAACTTGGCATCCACCTGAGTCGGTTCATAACCGAAATCTACAAACACATTACGATATTTGTCTGTTTCGAATCCGCCCTTGGTCCAAGGTGTAATAGCTTTCATCTGTATGGTCATAGTTGCCAGGAAAGCAAAAAAAATCAGTCTCTTCATATAGCTTACTTTTTGATGGCGCCAGCAATAATCTCTGCCATTTTGCGTGCACCTTTATTATCAGGATGAATACCGTCATCAACCATCTTGTCACCATCGTTGGCAAAGAGTGTATGCAGATCTATCACCTGCAGTTTATTTTTCTTGGCAACGTCCTGCTGAATGGGAATAATATTATTGACAATGACAGAATCGCTGATATTCCATGTTGGTTTGAAGGCAGGAATAGGTGTGCAGAGGAAAATCTTAGGATTATTATTCTTACGCAATGTGGTTATCATTTGCTGCAGATCTTGCTTGAACTCTGCACCATACTGCCAGTTCTCAGGCTTTGAGTCATTGGTACCCAGTTTGATAATGACAATATCGGGCTTAAAGGCCAATGCGTCTTTCCATGCCATTTCGTTCATGTAGGGATAATCACCTTTATTCAACATGGTACGTGAGCTGACACCGAAGTTCTTAACCCAATAGTCCTTTCCTAACAGCTGTTGTAGTTGAGCCGGATAGCCGTATGCTGTTCTCATGTCAATGCCAAACCCGTCCGTAATACTGTTGCCGATGCATGCTACCTTGATGGCATCAGGCTTTGGAGTCTGACGGGCATTCAGCCAGTTACCCAGGTCGTTCAGCATTTGGTCATGATACTTAAACCAAGGTCCGAAACCAAAACCGTGGTCACCAGTCGGATAGATATACATGGCGCACTCATTGCCGGCATTACGCATAGCAGTATAATAGGCAAGACTGTTGGTAACAGTAGGTACCAGACGGTCGTCACTGGCTGTGATAATGATAGCCGGAGGTGTCAGATGACTTCTAACGGCATTTTGTGTGGAATACTGTCTGACGAGTTCAGAATCTTTATGTCCTTCCTCACCTAAGAAATTAATGCACGACCATTTGTGTGATACTCGTTCATCCATCGAGATGACAGGATAGAACAAGATGGTGAAGTCTGGACGAGCGTCAAAGTCGGAGAGGGTAGAGACGACCGATGCCAGATGACCACCTGCCGAAAAACCCATAATACCTACATCATGGGGATTAATGCCCCACACACTGGCAGAGTCGCGTACAATGCGGATACCTTTCTGAACGTCACCCATCGGAATAAAACGGTCACCGTTGGGCAAACGATAGTTCACAACAAAGTAGGCAATGCCTTGTTTATTGAGCCATTCAGACGCCAAATAGCCTTCATGGGAGTTTGACAACACGGAATAGCCACCGCCAGGAACACCGACAATTGCTTTGCCTGAAGGATTCTCTGGCAGGAAAACAACCATGTTGGCCTTTCCGTCATCAGTCAGGTTAATGGTAAACTTTCTGGCTGTTTGTGCCTGTAGGGTTATTGCCAGCAGTAATAAGATAAATGTTATTAGCTTTCTCTTCATAAATCAAAATGTTACGTTAATAATGAATAGTTTGCAAATGTAGTAAGAAAATCTGAACTTTGAAAGTTTTTTTGGAAAATATTTCGTATATTTGCAAGCAATGAAGTCATATTTGAATATAGAAAACATCAAACGCAGCACCAACGAGGTGGAGTATCATCCATTGTTGCCGTTCTTGCCAGAAGACGCAAGGGTGTTGTTTCTTGGCAGTTTTCCCCCACAGCGGAAACGCTGGTGCATCGACTTCTTTTATCCTAATTTTATCAATGACCACTGGAGAATAGAGGGAGCCATATTCTTTAGTGATCGTAACCATTTCGTGGATGAAAAGGCAAAACGCTTTAAGATTGCCGAGATTGTAGATTTCTGTCAGCATCAGGGTATAGCGTTCTTCGATACCTCAACCGCTGTGCGCCGCTTGAAAGACAATGCCTCTGATAAGTACCTCGAAGTGGTGGAACCCACGTCCATCCCATCTCTGATAAGCCATCTTCCCCATCTGAAGGCTATCGTCACAACAGGAGAGAAAGCCACGGAAACGATTTGTCTGTCCTTGAATATTCCCCAAGTGCCTAAGGTGAACACTTTTGTGCCTATTCCTCATCTTGAAAACCGAGACGGACAAGAGCTAATCTTGTATCGTCTTCCGTCTTCTTCACGAGCCTATCCGCTGGCTTTCGACAAGAAGGTAGAGGCTTACAAGCGTATGTTCGAGACTATTTGAGAGGAGATGATGCGTGAATGCATCGCAGGTTCTGTGCCAGTTGTTTGGTAGAGCTGGCTCCAACCAGAACCGAAGTGACACCCTGTTGTTTCAACACCCAAGCGAGAGCCATTTCAGCAAGGCTCTCGCCTTTTTGTTGTGCCTCGTCGTTCCATTGGTGCAGCTGCTGTAACAGTTCTGGTGTCAGCATCTCTTCACGCAGGAACTTGCCTTTCGACATGCGTGAATCTTCAGGAATACCATTCAGATAACGACCTGTAAGCAGTCCTTGGGCGAGGGGAGAGAAAGCGATGAAACCCACACCGGCTTCATGGCAGCATTGCAGGATTCCCTCGTTGATGGGTTCACGATTCAGCATATTGAGCTTTCCCTGATAGATCAGCAGCGGAGTATCGTGCTGCTTCAGGTACTCAATGGCGAATTTTGTGGGTTCCAAGGGCCAGTTGGAAATACCGACATAGAGCGCCTTACCTGCTCTGACGATATCGACCAGTGCCTGCAGCGTCTCTTCCAATGGCGTGTTGGGGTCGTAGCGGTGGCTGTAGAACAAATCGACATAGTCCAGACGCATTCTTTTCAGACTCTGGTCAAGCGAAGCCATCAGGTACTTACGTGAACCCCAGTCACCATAGGGCCCGGGCCACATGTCGTAGCCTGCCTTGGTGGAGATGAAGAGTTCATCACGATAAGGGCGCAGGTCGTCATCAAGAACGCGTCCAAGCGTTTCCTCTGCCGTTCCATAAGCCGGACCGTAGTTGTTGGCTAAGTCGAAGTGGGTGATACCCTGATCGAAGGCAAAGCGCAGGATTTCCCTGCTGCGCTCATAAGGATCGACATTGCCGAAATTATGCCACATGCCTAAGCTGACCTTGGGCAACAATACTCCTGAACGCCCACAGCGTTCATACTCCATACCGCTGTCATAACGGTGTTCGTTTGCCAGGTAATGTTCCATTATAGTAGTTTTAGTGCCTTGTTTTCAGCCGCTTCCATCTTTTCCCTTTCACCAGGCCCTTTGTCGTTGAGGCCACAGAGGTGCAGGATGCCATGAATGATGACGCGATGCAGCTCCTCGTCGTATTCCTTGCCAAACTGCTCGGCGTTGGTGCGTACCGTATCGAGCGAGATGACGAGGTCGCCGTTTATCTGGTCGCCTTCGTCGTAGTCGAAGGTGATGATGTCTGTATAGTAGTCGTGTCCCAAGTACTCGCGGTTCACCTCCAGTATCTTCTCGTCGTCACAAAACAGATAGCCCACCTCACCTACCGTCTTACCGTAGGTGGCTGCCACGCGACGAATCCACGCTGTGGTTTCGCGACGCTTAATCTTGGGGAAACGTACGTTCTCTGCGCTGTAGGTAATCATAACATTATATCGTTATTCGTTTGCTTTTGGCAGGAATGGGCTGACGTCAACGCCAAAATGCTTCAACTCGCGTACCATGCTGCTGCTGACGCTGGCCAGCTCAGGCTCGGCAAAGAGTAGCAAGGTCTCGATGCCGCCGCTGATCTGACGGTTGATGTCCGCCTGCTCACGTTCATATTCAAAGTCCTTCACGGAGCGTACACCTTTTATAATATAGTGGGCACCCTCAGCTTTGGCAAAATCGACGGCCAGACCGTAGTAGGGTTTCACCTCGATGGCAGGCTCGTCCTTGTACAGTTCCCTGATGGCCTTCATGCGCTCCTCAGCCGATGGCATATCGGGTTTGTGTACCTGGTCGCCCACCACGCCGATGACCAGTCTGTCAAACAGCGGCAATGCTCTTGTCACGATGCTGTCGTGCCCAACGGTAAAGGGGTCGAAGCTCCCCACGAATACTCCTGTTTTCATCTTATTCGAAAAGGTTTGGTTCCATGATGTTTCCACTATACGGATTACGTCCGAAGTGCTTGTAGGCCAGCTCTGTCACCATGCGTCCACGAGGGGTACGCTTGATGAAGCCCTCCATGATGAGGAACGGCTCATAGACCTCCTCCACGGTGCCGGCATCCTCGCCAATGGCTGTGGCAATGGTCGTGATGCCCACAGGGCCGCCCTTGAACTTGTCGATGATGGTCAGCAGAATTCTGTTGTCTATCTCGTCCAGTCCGAAACGGTCGATGTTCAATGCTGTCAACGACAGCTTCGTGATGTCAATATTGATGCTGCCGTTACCTTTCACCTGTGCAAAGTCGCGCACTCTTCTCAGCAGGGCATTGGCAATACGGGGCGTTCCGCGTGAACGGCGGGCAATCTCAATGGCTGCCTCGTCAGTAATGGGCACGCCAAGAATGCTGGCCGAACGGCAGATAATCTTCTTCAGCGTCTCTGGCTCGTAGTACTGCAGGTGCATGTTGATGCCGAAACGGGCTCTGAGCGGAGCCGTCAGCAGGCCGCTACGCGTGGTGGCACCCACCAGCGTAAACGGGTTCAGGTCTATCTGGATGCTACGGGCTGACGGGCCTTTGTCAATCATGATGTCGATGCGATAGTCCTCCATCGCCGAGTACAGGTATTCCTCCACCACAGGCGACAAACGGTGTATCTCGTCAATAAACAGCACGTCGTTCTTCTCCAGCGACGTCAGGATGCCTGCCAGGTCGCCAGGCTTGTCGAGCACAGGACCGCTGGTAATCTTGAAACCCACACCCAACTCGTTGGCAATGATGTTCGACAGCGTTGTCTTACCCAGTCCTGGAGGGCCGTGCAGCAGGGTGTGGTCGAGTGGTTCGCCACGATACTTCGCAGCCTCCACAAACACCTCGAGGTTCTCCACCACCTTCTGCTGTCCGCTGAAGTCGCGGAAGTTCAAGGGTCGTAGGGCGTTCTCGAAGTCCCGTTCGCTGGCCGATACCTGCTCTTGTCTGATGTCAAAGTCTTCGTTCATAGCTGCAAAGGTACGATTTAGTGAGGAGAAAACCAAAGAAAAACCTCCTTTTATTTTGTTCATTACGAATAAATCGCTATCTTTGCCAACAGAAAATATTGTTGAACCCTAAAAACTGAATTGCCTATGAGCTAAGAAAGTATTAAAAGGACATATAGAAACTGAAGCGTCCGCTTGAATCTTGTTCTACAAATTCGCCAAAATTTCAAGAACTACCAAGAGTAAAAGCAAGGATGCTCACGCTGGTCAGCGTGGGCTTTTACTCGAATATGGTAGTGAGGTGTTTGGCGATACCTGTAGAACGTAGACGAAGTAAACAGTCCACGTCTTTTTTTTCTGTCCTCATCCAACCGTTTCTGGACTGAACAAACAAACCATTTTTATTAACTAAAAACTGAAAGACTTATGAAAAAGACTATTGTATTATTATTGCTGGCCGTCACGGTTGGGCAGGTTCATGCGCAGCTATTGCAGGGTGAAGGGTTTAAGGCTAATAAAAGTTTTGAGATAGGACTTCTCGGAGGTGCCTTAGGTATATATGATGACTTGTCAACACCAGGTATAGGTTTTAATGTTACGGCCTATGGGGTGTATTTTGATTTCCTTGGCTGGCCCCGTACACATGCCAACAGTACGGATGTCAAAAAACACGATAACGAGAAAACATCCTACAGCGTACATGCAGGCTACCAGTTTCCTCTTGCCACATGGCTTAGCGTCATTCCCATTATGGGATATACTGGCATTAAAAACGGTACCACAGATGGTTCCAATTGGACCATAAATGGTGGCAATATCAGCAATGCCTATTACGTAAAGGACGAGAACAACGGCTTTGATTATGGCGGACTGCTCTGCTTTAATATCAACAAAGTGTGTCTCTACGCTGCCGGTACCCGCTTTGGCTTGTATGGTGGTATTGGCTTAGCATTTTAAGAGGCATACATATTATTAATTTAATATTAAACACAATGAAAGATATAGTTAAATCCATGTTTGTCGTGCTTTGTAGCATGATGATTACGACAACGTTCGTAGCTTGTGGTGGTGATGATAATGATGATGAGTATGATGGCGGTGGCAGTAGCACCTCTTCCGGTCTCACTGGCTGGTATATCCGACAAGATTTGAAAGGCTTTTGGCTTGACCTTGTAGCTGACGACTACACTTATGAATTTAACATGGAGGGCGAGATTATTGGAGTTGCCCATATGTGGGGTTCAGAACAGAGAGAGAATATGAGTGAAGGTCCTGGTCAGGATGTTTACTATATTCCAGACGACGAAACCTTCATTAAGTATGAAGGGGAGTACTATAAGGAAAATGCACGGGCTGCGGGAGGCAAGACATTGCTTTACAAGTTCAACTACAAGAATCTTGGTACACTTGGCCTCTATGCAAAATATACTTACTACTATACTTATTGGAGAGAGGGCAACAAGTTATACACAACAGAAGATGGTTGGACTGTTTATACCGTTACCCCTTCTGGGATTATCCCTGACGGCAGCTCCTTCGTTTTTTCCAAGTATGACCCTAATACGGTATATTAACCTAATTAAAACAACAACAGATGATGAAAAAAAACATGAAATGGATTGGTACACTGACCTTCATGCTGATGTGTGCACTGGCCCTCACAGTCTCTGCTTGTGGCGGTAATGATGATGACGGAGGAGGTGGAGGAGGTAACAGTGGTGGTAATGGCAGCGGTGGTGGCGGCGGTGGAAGCAGCGTCAGTTCTTCTATCGTAGGAACATGGTGGATTTATTTTCAATCCAATGACAGCAATCGCGGTGTAGTTTATAACCTATTAACCTTCAACAGCAACTATACGGGAGAACTTATTGAGGAAGTAGGATATGGCAGTGACAATGCCATCCCGTTCAATTGGACACAGTCGGGTAATACCATTCGTGTCACCCTTAGTCAAGAAAGCCATGCCTTTAATGTGGAGATAGTAGAAACCATTGACAATTACACGATGGTCGTAAAAACCGTTGTTAACAATAAACAAGGGTATTATACTGCCTATAAGATGAACGACAAGACCCTGTTGTATTCAGAACTCATTGGAACCTGGCAGGTGTACAAAGAAAGGATTTGGGGTAATTATAATGGCGAGAAGTATGATGATACATTTGACATTTATCCCACAGATGCAACGGGATCCAATACACCGGAATGTCGTCGTTACGAGTTTTATGATGACTTCACATATAAATTTTATGAATATTATAAAGGTGACTGGCTGCCACATGGATCATATTCGTGCATGCTGATTCGTGGTCGTATCTTCCTGCCAGAGGAAGGCGGAAGCCCTCGGCCAATACGTTGCGAGGTTACCAAAAGTTCTGACGATGAAATGGTCATCACTATGTTGTATTATGACAGTTCCGGATATGCTTATACCCAAAGAAAACTGCGGCGTGTGCAAGACAATGAAGGTTCTGGCAACAACAATACATCAAGTACAGGAACAATCAATAATCCTCTGACTGCCTCTCAAATCTACGACATTGTAGCAGCAATGCCGCCAGATTCGATTTCCCATGACAACTACTATGCCAAAGGCAAAATTTGTAGCATTAAATATAGCTTTAGTGCAGAGTATGGCACAGCAGTGTTTGATATCTCTGACAATGGTTCTACAGGAGGCAAAAAGTTTACCGTCTATAGCGCCTACTACAAAGCTGACGGACAGAAATGGGTAGAAGGCAATACGCAGATATCTGTCAGAGATGAAGTAGTTGTTGCTGGCAAAGTTGTAAACTATCGCGCTACGACACCTGAATTTGCTGACAAACAGAGCTATGTTGTTTCCATCAATGGCTTCTAGGAAAATTGAAAGGTCTCAGCTTCCTAAAACTCCGTCCTTGCAAGCGTAGATGCAGGGACGGAGTTCTTGATTGTATTGGGGTGTCAGTCTTTATTTGAAGTCGAAGGCATCGATGTCTGCGTAGCCTCCTGTACGCTTGGTGGCGTAACAGAAGATGGCAAACTTGCTACCCATAAAGAAGCGGCGCCAGTCAAAGCGCAGGCGATAATTGGTAGTACCAATCTGCTGCCACTGCTGACCGTCGAAGCTGTAGAAGAAGTTGGCTGCATCGTTGCCTCCATGATGTCCGTTTTCTCGGGATAGGAGCGCCCGTGCCTAATAATAAGCACGGGCGTGCGTGACTTTGCTTATTCTGCCTTATTACTTGCCATCGGTAGAATATCCTTTGCGCAGACACTTCTTTTATTCTTTTGCAAAGATACAACATTTTTTGTAACTATGCAAGGATATGAGAAAGAAAAATATTTTTTCTTCCTATTTCCGCCCTTCCAAATCATCATTCTCTACAGTCTTGTTGGTTTTCTTCACGCTGACATCCAATGAACCGATGCGGATGCTGACACTAATGCCTGCAGTACGAGCATAGCCGCGATAGGAATCCCAACCTGTATAGTCCCCTTTGGTGGTATAAGAGTTGTAGTATTCGTACTTGCCGCCGAACGGATTATAGACATAGGCGCGTACCGTCAGGCGGTCATCCTTAAGGAACGAGCGTTGCAGCTGGAGCCTGTAATTCCACGGGCCACCGTCGCTATATCCGTAGAGTCCGTTCAGATAGTTTCCCTGTTTGTTCAGCGACATCGTCAGCTTCAGCTTCCAAGGCAGCTGCTGCGACAATTGTGTGTAGAAGCCTGGCTGCCACCCCGTATTCCTTATCTGCTGACTTTCGTTCTCGCGCTCCACGTACGACAACCAGCCGTTCAACATCCATGTGGTCTTCTCAAAGGGTTTCCACTGCACGTAGCAGTTCAGTCCGAGACGACGATATTTACCCACATTGCCGTAGGAGTTGTATATGATGTTGTCGCGTACATAATTATATTGTGTTATCAGGTCGTTCGACAAGTTCGCCGAAAGGCTCCAGTTCATGGTGAGCTTAGGTGTCAGCAGCGAGTAGCCCAATGTCAGGTTATGCTGGTTCGAACTCTCCAAGTCGGGATTACCTTGCGAAATACTGGTGGTAGTAACAAAGCGGGCCGGGTTCAGGTACGAGATACCTGGGCGGTTGATGCGCATGGAGTAGTTCAGTTTCAGCGTGTGGCTGTCATTGATGCGCCACGAAGCCATCAGCGACGGCACCCAGTCGCTGAGGTTTCGGTGGAAGTCGGCAGCCGAGCCATCCTTGAATGTTGCGCTCAGGTAGGAATACTCATAGCGCAGGCCTCCCATCAGGCTGACGGGCCCTGCCTTCAGTTTGTACTGAGCATAGAGCGCTGCAACGGATGTGGTATGCAGAAAGTCGCTCGTCATGCTCTGACCGTTGTCGAACTCCTGTTCTGAGTCACTGTTGTTACGTCGGAGGATATACTTTGCCCCCATGTCCAATGTATGGTTTTCCCAGAGCGGACGCGTCCAGTCCAACTGAAAGGTATGCTCCGTAAAGTGGTTGCGCGAATGACGCTCCATGTAGGTATAGTCGGGCTGGCGGACAATGTCGAAGTAGTCATACAGACTTCTGTAGTTGGTGCGTGTTGTACTGATAAGGTAAGACAGGTTCAGAGACTCCCCTTTGCGACTGGTCAGGTGCTGATAGTCCAAGTGTCCGTCCAAGTCAAGATACTTCTGGCGGGAGCCGTCGAGCGAACTGGCGCGGTAGCTGTAAAGCGTCTGTCCTGCTGTGTCGTACATACCCATGTCGGTGTCGTAATCTATACCTATATTATAATACCACGCATTGAGTGAACCCGTTATCAGGTTTAGTGAATCCAGCTCGTAGCTGGCCTCCAGAGAACCGCTGGCTTGTCCACCTTTATTATTGCCGTCCTGACTGTCACGATACACGTTACCGCTCTCAAGATAGTGCATTTCCGACTCATTATGGCTCATAGTCCCGTTGCGCGACTGTAACTGCCCATAGACATGGGTTGACATCATAAACTTTCCTATCTGCATGGTGCCCCACACACTAGCGTTATGATGGCCCATTACCGACAAACCCACATTGGCATTTCCCACGAACCCCACAAGCTGCGCCTCGTCGTCCATCACGATGTTCAGGATACCATCTAAGCCCTCGGCATCGTACTTCGCGCCTGGCTCCGTGATGACCTCTATACGCTTGACGGCAGAGGCTGGGATGCTTTGGAATATCTCTTTGGCATTCGACGAGAAACTGGGGTCAGGCCGTCCGTTCTTGTATATCTTGAAGTTCGAGGAACCTTTTACTGTAATGTTCTGTTGTGCATCAACGGTTACGAAAGGTACCTTCTTCAACATCTCCATGAGCGTTGAGGCCTTCGCATCGTCGTCGTGCTTCACGTCATAGCTGACGCGATCCACTTCCTGCTTGACCAGCGGACGCTGTGCCGTAACGGTGATTTCACCAATGTCGATGCTGTCGCCGAGGGACAAGGAGTCCCCTTTCTCGCTCTGGGCTGCACAAGGCAGCGCCAGGAGCGAGAGAAACAAGAGAGAAATATGTTTCATGATGTGTATGCTACTTGATTTGCTTCATAGCATTCAGGAAAATGGCTTTCGTAAATTCGTCGTCCGCCAGGTTCGCCAGTTTCCCTATTTCCTGTGTTACAATCTTCTTTTCTTCAGGCGTCAGCTTTTGGGCCTCGGGCTTTTTACAGAGTTCATTGATATAATTGGCATAGTAGGACGAAGACGTTGAGGTGGGGTTGTTCCTGAACTTTTTGGCATACATATTAAACATAGCCAGCCAGTTGCTGCTGTCCAATGGAACAAAGCTTCCTTGCGCATTGAAGTCATGACCCTCATAAGCCGTGCCGTTCACGATGATACGCTGACGCATCGTGGTACGATTGCCCTGCCGGTACTTTAGCGTCGTAGCATAGGTAATGGCCAGCCGTCCAAGGATTTCGTCACCCTTGTCCTTCCACTCCAACGCATAGGCATAGCGGTGTATGCGTTCCGTATCCTCAGGGTCGATAAATAAGCCGTAGATATAGTCGGAGCCTTTGATTTCGCCCACGCTATAGCCACTGGAGTTGGAGTTTCCCACAGCCAGCAACTCGACGCCCTCACCACCACGGCTATTACTTCCCGTGCTGATGGAATAAGCCTGTTCGCGGTCCAGTTCGAAAGCCCGCTGAATGTTCTTGACCAGCTGTTGTTTCGACTTCGGCAGGGTGAACTCCCACCAGTCCAGTTGCGACTCCTTCACACCAGTTTCCGGGTCCTTCTCCAGTTTGTGGTGAGCATGCAACTCGGCACTGGTATCCTGTATCAGTGCGTCAAACGCCTTTTTCACGTTCTCTTGTGCCATAACGGCTACTGGCAGCATCATCAGGCCAGCTGCCAACATGGTCTTAATCTGGTTCATAAGCATAATATTCTGTTTCTTCATTTTCGTTAATATATTCGATGGTACCGTCTTCATGTTTCAGCGTTACATAGCCCTGGGCACGTAGCTGGGCATCCAAGAGTTCCAGCTGCATGCGCTCCACATCAGCCTGTGCCTCCTCCAACTCACGTTCTATGCGTTCCTGTTCCCGTTGCGCCATCAGCGCATAGTCGCGGGCCGCGTCGTTCACCCTGGGCTGACGCTTGCGTCGCTTGGGCGTTTCAGGCTTGGGCGCCGTAATAGAATCTGACATCATTACTGGTTGCATAGCTGTACTGTCCTTAGGCTCCTCGTCTGTCGCTTGTACCACCATCGGCTGTTCCGTATGTCGTGGCACCACTACAACAAACAGGGCCAGAAGTACAGCAGCTGCCACAGCCACCCAGCGCCACACGGGGCGTTTACCTTGATGCTCCGAGGGTTGGCTCCACTCTGCAAACATCATCTGATAGTCCTTCCACTCCTCAGGCACGTTCTTCGTCGTGTGGAAGTATTCGCTGAGCACGTCTTCCTCCTGCACGGTGGTTTCGCCGTTCATAAACCGCTCAAGCAGCTCGTTGATGTATTCCTTTGTGTAACGTATCATTGTCTGTTTCTTTGTTTGATTTCTTCCAAGAGTGTCCGTCGTGCCCGCGCTAACAGCGTGCTGACCGACGAGCGTTCAATACCCAATAGTTGTGAAAGTTCCTCGTGGCTGCGCCTCTCCACCTGTCGCATATATAATAAGGTGCGCTGGGTAGTCGGCAGCTCTGCCAGTCGGCGTTCGAGCCAAGCCTCGTTCTCCTTCTCTTCAAGCACCTCCTGTGGTGTGCGCAAGTCCTGCTCCTCTTCTTTGGGGGCATGGAGCGGAATAGCCTTTCCCCAAGTCATTCGCTTGGTCATCACCACCACCAGCGCTTCTACGGAACGGTAACGGTCCAGCTCGTCGCGCATCTGCCACAGCCGGAGCATCACGTCTTGTGCAATGTCCTCAGCCTCTGCCTCGCCTGCCCCACAGCTACGACTCACGCTCACCGCCTTCTGCCGCCACTGCCGGGCTTTCTGTTCAAATGCGCTTTCTTCCATCTACTGATTCTTGGGTTTTACACTTAATAGACGATTAAACAGCGTAAAACCAAACAGGCATTAACACGCTTTAACCTTTTGAAAATTGTGGCTTGTGTAAAAAACTCCGCCCTTGCAAGAGCAGATGCAAGGACGGAGTTCTTGATTGTATTGGGGGATGTCAGCCTTTATTTGAAGTCGAAGGCATCGATGTCTGCGTAGCCTCCTGTGCGCTTGGTGGCGTAACAGAAGATGGCAAACTTGCTGCCCATGAAGAAGCGGCGCCAGTCAAAGCGCAGGCGATAGTTGGTAGTACCAATCTGCTGCCACTGCTGACCGTCGAAGCTGTAGAAGAAGTTAGCTGCATCGTTGCCACCATGATGTCCGTTGGCACGGAAGTCAGCATCGATACGGAGGTAGATGGTGGTAGTCTTTTTGGGGAAGGCCACTTCTTCCACGATTTTCTCTTCCACATTCTGAACAGCCTTCTCGCGGTCGGTAAGCTGTACGGACGTTTCGGTCATCTGAAGCACATAACGTTTGCCGATGCGCTTGACAACCAACAGACCAGCGTCGTTGTTAAAGGCAGAGAAGCCTGCACAGTCACCATCCTTGAGGTGAGAGACATCCATATTGATGCTGGCAGTACATTGTGGACCAGGCATGCGCTGCGTCAGCGTGTTGGGAGCCAAGAAGATGTTGGGAACCACACGAGAGGTCTTCAGACGCAGGAATCCAGGACGCTCGCTGAGCGACCAAGCGTTATCGACAGGATTATGGTTCCACTGCCAATGCAAGCCCAGTTTGGTGTCGTTGAAATCGTCAGCCTTGACAATGGCCGTCGTGGGTTGGTTGCTCTTCAGCGGACGCATGGTCTCAGGTACACGACCATTCTCATCACCAATCATTGGCCAACCGTCGAGCCAGCGGACAGGTGAGAGTGTCAGTACACGACCTACACCACCGCGATCCTGGAAGATGATGCCATACCAGTCGCCATCCTCTGTATCAACGATGGTTCCCTGTCCCACATAGGGGAAGCCGCCAAAGTCACTCTCCAGAATGACATTCTTCTCGTAGGGGCCGTGAATGTCGTCAGCACGATAGCAGACCTCACGACGATGACGGCCAGGCGCATAGGCCTGGGAAATCATGAGCAGGTAGTACTTGCCGTTATGCTTAATCATTCGGCTGCCTTCCAACAAACCCGTCTCGTCTTCCTCACGCTGGAAGATATGCTGGTGCGTGCCCTCTATGACATCGCTCAAATCGGGCTTCAGCTCCATCATCTCGCCTGTTCCATAGATGACATAGACACGGTCGTCGTCGTCGAAGAACAGAGAGCAGTCGTGGAAGTGGCGCATGCGAGAGACAATGGTCCAGGGACCTTCTGCCTTTTCTGCAGAGAAGATATAGGTATCACCCATAGCACCAGCCTCGTTGGGAGCCAGAAGTGCGTAGAAACGACCCTTATGGTATTTCAGCGAAGTGGCCCACTGTCCACGACCATAGACCGTACCCTCCTGAAGGTCGTACTTCGGAGAGTCTGTCAGACGGTCGAAGACGTAGCCCACAGTCTCCCAGTTCTTCAGGTCCTTCGACTTCATGATAGGAGCACCAGGCATGAGGTGCATGGTGGTGCTGACCAAGTAGAACGTGTCGCCCACACGGATGACATCAGGATCAGGCACGTCGGCCCACAGCATGGGATTCTGGATGGGTGCCTGCTGTGCCTGCATCATCGTGAAGGGCATAGACAGCAAAACGAGTAGCGCCAGAAGCGCTTTCTTGATTGTTCTCATATTGTTTAACGCTTACAGAAGTTCCACTTAGAGTTATCACTATTGAAATCGTATTCGGCCAGCGTGGGAGTGCTGTCAGCTACTGAATAGAGACAGTAGCGGGTGTTCAGACCTTCCTTGCCAGGAATGACCTTGGGCATGATGCGGAAGGTACCATCAGTAAGCTGCTCGATACGCCAGAGCTGAGCATCGCTGCCGTCAAATGTCTGTGTGGTCAACTCCATGTCGGCGGTTGCTGTCAGAGCACGGTCGGTGCCCTCAATGACCACCTTGAAGTAGGGGTTGCTGAGGTAACCGCCAGCCTCGTCAACGGGAACGATGGTCCATATCTGGTGAGGACGGAACATATAGTCGGCACAACGCACAGCGATATTGCCTGTAGGCCAAGTCTGAATAACATCCTCCAACTTCTGGTTGGGAACGGGTACGATGGGCTCGTTGGGATCGATACGCCAACCCATCCTGCGTGGCAATTCGATACGCTGGAAGTCAACAGCAATCTCCAGAGAGTAGCCGCGACGCTCAGACAGGATGCCGAACGTGCCGCCACGGAAACGCTCACCAGCGACAGGCCAGCCGTTCTTCCAAAGTAACGGACGGACACCAAGAACAGAACGGCCACCCATGTCGAAGTCTGCCTCGTAGTGGCAGGACATAATCTCCACACCCTCGTCGAGGATGGTACGTCCGAAGTGGCCAGGGCCACAGACACGGTCGCCGGCTGTGATGACCATTCGACCACCACCGTGGAACATGTCACGGCCTACATTATCTACATAAGGACCTTCTACAGAACGAGAACGGCCTACTACAATATTATAGGTAGAGTTGACACCGTCGCAGCAAGTGCCGTGAGTACCCAGCAGGTAGTACCACCCGTCGCGGAAGATGAGGGCAGAAGCCTCACAGTCGATGGCGATGTCCTTCTCAACATTTCCTTTCACACGCTCGCCCGTCGTTGGGTCAAGCTCGATGAGGCGGATATTGCCGAAATAGGTACCATAGGAAGCCCACAGGCGACCCGTGGTGGGGTCGAGCAGCAGGCTGGGGTCAATGGCGTCGCAGTCTTCCATGCCGTCACTTGATGCTACCTCAATGGCCTCGGTGTATTTGAACTGGGGCGACTGGGGGTCGAGCGTCTTGTTCCACATGGTCAGAATGCGTCCGTTGTGGTTGCCGAAGAATCCACCACCCGTAGCACCGTAGATAATGAGGTAACGATCACCTATCTTCATGGCATCGGGGGCAGCACCGCCACCAGGACGCTCAGCGCCAGTGTGCCACGACCAGCCATCGTCAGAGATGAGTCCTCCACCACCAGTACCAAACGTGTAGTACTTACCTTCGCACTCAACGATGGTCGAGGGGTCGTGGATATAGGGGGCTCCCGTTTGCGCAGCTACGCTGCTAAATGACAAATGACAAACGATAAATGATAAACCAAACAAATATTTTGTTTTCATAATGCTATATGCTTAATCTGTAATCCGTAATCTCTAATCCTTAACCTTCACTGTATAACCCTTGACCGGTTTTCCATTCTTGTCGATGAAACGGACACAGAAGTCGCTAAGGCCGGGGCCGTTGACGAGGGCACAACGCAGGACGTTGCGGCCTTTCTTCAGGTTGATGCGCTGTGATACGCAGTCGTCCTCCACCATGCGGCGGTCACCGTCAAGCGTGAGTACACGTTCACCGTTCAGCCACCACATGGAGGCTCCGTTGGAACCAACAGCCAGACGCACGTCGGCCATATCCTCAGGACAGTCGATGACGGTGACACCCCAGAACAGGGAGTTATAAGGCTGGCAACCGTTCAGTTCGGCAAAACGGAACGTCTTAACGTTATAGGTCTCACTGTCGATGGCATGCCATCGGAGCGTCTGCTTCACCTGCTTGACCGTTTCCTGTCCGTTTGACATTCTCATGTCAGTCGGTCCTGCTGCCAATTCCGTTCCACCTGTTGCTGTCACCTTCTCACCATTGCGAGGCAGGCGCTTGTCGTCGAACTGTCCCTTGAAGTACTGCTTTGACAGGTTCTCGTTCAGGTAGCCCTCGGTCAGGATAAGATTGGAGCGTACGTTAAAGCTGACGGGCTCCAACAGCATCCAGCGGCGGATGAAACCGTTGTCGTCAGGTTGAGCCGGAGCAGCATTGGCTGCAACGGGCGAGAAGTAATTGACACGGTTCTTGAACTGTACCCAGTTGGTGCTGACGGCCTCACCCTCACAGGTGATGCAAAGATCGGTCACGCCCTTCGGTAGGAATTCAGGAGTAGCAGTCAGCGTAAGCCACTGTCCGCTCAGGTCACGACGGAAGCGTCCCATTTCGGTAATCACCGTCACGGGGAAGCGAGCAATAATCTTGCCGTTTGCATTCTTTTCGCGTACGCAGAACTCAGTATTGGCATTGGCCTTGACATTGACGATAATATAAGCACCGTTGTTGAGGCTGCTGAAGTCAACATCATTGTAGCAAGCCCAGCTGCCTTTAGCCGGCAACGTAAGCTGGAAGCCACGGAAGGTGTTGAGGGTGTCAATCAGGGTGGAGGTACATCCATCGCTGGCAGCACTATAGCGGCTGACATCAATGTAGTTGGTGGCAGGAGTGATGCCAACGCCACGCAGGGTGGGCTTCACCTCCTGAATGGTACCGTCGGCATTGAAGGTTACCTTTTCGATACAAACCGAGCGACGCTTGTCGTCACGAGGAGAATAATCGTTGTGATGATAGAAGAGGTACCACTGACCCTTGTACTCCACGAGACTATGGTGGTTAGTCCAACAGCCATTGGCGTGTTCTGCCATGATGATACCCTTGAAATCCCAGGGGCCAAGGGGCGACTTCGACATGGCGTAGGCCAGCGTCTCGGTGGGGTTAGCACCATTGCTCGTATCGCCACGAACCCAGGGGAAGCTGAGGTAGTACCAGTCGCCGCGACGGAAGGCAAAGGGGCCTTCCTTGAAGCCATCGGGCAGACCTTTCATCTCCTCACCGCCAACCATCATACGCATACGCTCCAACCGAGGTTTGGGCATGCTGTCGGTCTGTTGCTGACGGGGCGGTGGCAGCGTTATGACCTGTAGTTCGCCGTCCAGCTCCACCATGTTGTCCTTGAGCTTGGCACCGCGAATGCCCATACCACTCCAATAGATATAGGCAGCACCGTCCTTATCGACGAGCACACAGGGGTCAATGCCGGAGACACCCTTGATGGGTGCAGCTTCCAGTGTGAAGGGACCTTCGGGCTGGCTGGCAGTAGCCACACCGATGGCAAAGCCACGACCGCCTTTAGGAGCGTTGGGGAAATAGAAATAATATTTACCGTTCTTATAGACACAGTCAGGTGCCCACATGGAATAACCTTCAGGGTTACCCCAAGGCACTTTCTGCTGAGAAACAATCATACCATGGTCGGTCCAGTCAACGAGGTTCTCAGATGAGAAAGCGTGATAGTCGGCCATGCAGAACCAGTCCTGTCGCTGTCCTTCGGGCGGAACGATGTCGTGGGAGGGGTACAGATATACCTTATTATTAAACACGCGCGCCGTAGGATCAGCCGTAAACTGGTCGCGAATGACGGGGTTTTGAGCTACTGCCGCCATCGCAAGGATGAGGGCAGCAGCGGTGAATGAATATCTCATAGTGAATACTATTTATTTGAACAACAGCGGAGCCATCTCCTTCAGGCTGCGACGCCAGGTAAGGAACTCGTGGGCAGTACCTTCCGAGATATATCCGTGAGCGTTGAAGCCTGCAGCTTTCAGAGCTTCCACAGACTTATTGATGCCGTCAGGATTCTCTTTGTCACCACAGCTCTCAAAAATCATACGAACCTGTTTCGGATCCTGGATGTCCTCGGGCATATACATGCCACCGCTCAACAATCCCCAGTAACCGAACACCTCAGGACGACGCAGGGTGATGAGCTTGGTCTCCACGCCACCCATAGACAGGCCAGCCATAGCACGGTTCCACTTGTCGGCCTTCGTCAAGAAGTTCTTGTCAATGAAAGGTACGAGCTCGTCAACGAGCAGCGTTTCAAACTCCTTGGCTGTGAACTGGCCAATGGTGCCGAACTTGATGTTATTGGTCAGACCGTAGGCCATCACGATGATGAAGGGCTTGATCTTACCGTCGGCAATGAGGTTGTCCATGATGAGCCCTGCATGACCCTGCTTGGACCAGCTGGTCTCGTTCTCACCCCAACCATGCTGCAGATAGAGCACGGGGAAGCGCTCCTGCTTTGCCTTGGCGCCCTTGCCAATGAGCTTGCCATACGTGGGAGGCAGATAAACCATTGCGGTCTGCATGCCACCCATGCTGGGTGAGGGGAACAGTACTTCGGTGATGGTTCCGTGAGGAATGTCCTCGCGGCAAGCGTAGAAGTCCTGATCGGGAGCAGGAATCTCAATACCACTCTCCCAACGGCAAGAACCGAAGTAGTTATGAGTGCCCGGGTCGTTGACAACTCCACCGTCAATAGTCAGGTGGTAGTAGTGGAAACCTGGATCCATCGGACCCTCGGTTGTACCTGTCCATACGCCATTCTTGTCCTTGCGCAGTACCGTGCCGCCACGTCCGCCCAGTCCGAGGCTGACAATGACTGACTTGGCATCGGGAGCCTCCACACGGAAACGGGCATAACCCTGACTATTCACCATCGGGTACTCCTGACCAGGCTGGTTCATGACGTTGGGACGGAAGTCCTCAATGGGAGCTTCGGTGGGAACATTGGCAAAGTCACGGATAACGAAATATGCGTTCTTCGGCTTCAGGTTCTCATCGAAAGGCAGCGGGTGGTTGTTCACGCCGAGCCACGAATCACGGTCGCTGAGGTTCCAGAAGGTGACACAGTCAATAACGTCCTTGTGCTTGCGGAAAATCTTGAAGATACGGTTGTACTGGTCATCCTGCAGGGTCTGCATATAAGGAGCCAGAGGCTGTGCCTCACCGCGTGAGAAGCGCAGCTGTCCGCCCATCTCAGTATTGGTGCGGATGTCGAGCTCAGTGATGTGGATGTGCTTCACCAGTTCCGAATACTTTGTGATGGCAGCGTCGATATCCTCCTCAGAGGGGCCATAGATGTTGTAGTGTCCCTGCATGCCGATACCCGTGATGGGTACACCAGCGTCCTGCATCTTCTTTACCATATTATATATACGGTCGCGCTTGCCAGGATCAGCTGCGTTATAGTCGTTGTAGAACAAAATGGCATTGGGGTCTGCCTCGTGAGCAAACTCGAAGGCCTTGGCAATGAACTCATCGCCACAGAGCTGGAAGTGACGGCTCTCACGATAGGGACTGCCAGGGGCAAACTTTCCATTGACAAACGTAGGACGGACATTGTCGGCAATAGCTTCGTTCACGACGTCCCAAGCATATACCACGTCCTTGTAACGGTTCACCACCGTATGGATGTGTTCGCGCAGACGCTGGTAGAACACTTCTTTCTTGACGGGACGGCCTTTCTTGTCGGTAAACATCCAGTCGGCAAACTGCGAGTGCCAGCAAAGGCAGTGTCCACGCAGCTTAATGCCGTTCTTGCGGGCGAAGTCAGCGATGCTGTCGGCAGCACCCCAGTGCCATTCGCCTTCCTTCGGTTGCAGCATACCAGGTTTCATGTCGTTCTCAGCCGTCATGCTGTTAAACTCCTGGCATACAAGTGCAGCCTGTTCAGGCACGCTGATGTTAAACCTGTTGACAGCGACACCGATTTTGAAGTAGTCCTGATAAGTTTCCTTCAGTGCCGGATTGCCGGCTTTTCTCTCTGGTCTTCCAAACTGTGCCTGTGCACTGGTGATGCTCATAGCAAGGAGCACCAGGGTAAGGGCGGTTTTTGTTAGCTTTCTCATAATGTTTTATTGAATATTGATGGTTAGTTTTTTCAAGTCTTTCTCCTGCGAGCTGGTGCCGTAGAAGATTTCATACTGTCCGGGCTTCACACGCATGGTATTGGTCTCTGTGTCGAAGAACTCAAAACTCTTTGCGCTGAGCGGCAGCGTGGCATTAACCGTCTGTCCGGCTTTCACATCTACACGTTGGAAGGCACGTAGCGACTTCAGGGGACCTTCGGCATCGGCCGTGTTACGGATATATACCTGCAGGATTTCCGTTCCGTTGCGTGAGCCGGTATTGGTGACAGGAATAGTGATGTTTTCTGTTCCCTGCATGGTAGCCTCGCCAACCTCAAAGGTCGTGTAGCTCAGACCATAGCCGAAGGCAAACAGCGGGTCGTTGAAATAGCGGTAGGTACGTCCCTTCATGGAATAGTCCTCATAGTCGGGCAGCTGGGCATCGTTCTTGTAGAACGTGATGGGCAGCTTGCCACTGGGGTTATAGTCACCGAAGATAACGTCAGCAACGGCAGTACCACCTTCCTGTCCGGCATACCAAGCCTGAACGATGGCGTCACAGTTTTCAGTTTCGGGTGTCAGGGCAATAGCAGATCCGGAGCAGTTGATATAGATAACCTTCTTGCCTGCATCCTTGAGCGACTTCAGGAAGTCACGCTGTACCTTGGGCAGTTCGATGCTGGTACGGTCACCGCCTTTGAAACCCTCAATATGTACAGGCATCTCCTCGCCTTCAAGGGCTGGTGAGATACCACCGACGAAGATGACCTTGTCGATGCCCTTCAGCTGGTTAATGGTCTGCTGGTAGTCGATGGGCAGCTCCTTGGCAACATCAATCTTCATCGAGGCGCCCCAGGTCTTAACGGTCTGGAAGCGTACCTCAATATTGAACTGCTGTCCCTTTTCAGCCTGCAACACAGTACGTGTGGGTGTAGCACGCCAGGTGTGACGGGTAAACTTCTTCTCACCGTTGATGTAGAGCTCAAAGTGTCCGGTACCCTCTACGTTCAGCACATACTCACCAGCCTCCTTCGGTGTGAAGGTGGTCTCATACTTGGCAGAGAAATCCTCCACGGGCAGTCCTGTGGCGAAGACATGCATGCCTGCTGTGGTAACAGCGAGCGGTTTCGTATAATATTCGGTGGTGAAGGGCTTGCCCTCCATCTGTGTGTTGTTCCAGAAAGTTCCTTTCAGACCTTTCTTGCCTCCAAAGGAACAGTCGGTAGCCAGATAGCTCTCCATCACCTTGTCGTAGGTGAGGTCACAACCAGGAATATACACGAGCTTTTTCTGCTTGGCCTTGATGCCGTCGAGAATGGTAACGGTGTGATTGGGAGTACCGTTATAGTTACCCCACATCATCGGTTCGTTATGCGCATTGGGTCCAATGACGGCAATCTTCTCCGCATTCTTCTTCAACGGCAGGATGTTGTCCTTGTTCTGCAGCAGCACGATGGTCTGACGGGCCATGTCGAGCGACACGTTGGCAGAGGCTCTCGTGGACATGGCTGAATAAGGAATCTTGGACCATTCTACCAGTGACGGGTCGTCCATCTCACCCAGGTCGAAACGTCCTTCCAGCAGTCGGATAACATGTTTATCGACTTCTGCTTCCGTGATGAGTCCGCGTTTTACGGCCTCGGGTACACTCTTGTAGGCGTAGCCATAACCACATTCCACGTCAGTACCGGCCAGTGTAGCCTTGGCAGAAGCTGTAACGGCTGACGACGAGCTGTGGTGTGAGGTGTAGAAGTCACTAACGGCACCACAATCGCTCACCACGAGGTATTTGAAGCCCCACTCGTCGCGCAGGATCTGTTGCAGCAGACGGTTCGAGCCGCAACAGGGGTCGTCGTCCAGACGCTGATAGGCGCACATCACCTCACGCACCTTAGCATCCTGAACCAGCGTCTTGAAGGCTGGCATGTAGGTCTCCCAGAAGTCACGTACAGGCACATTCGTCAGGTTGGCCGAGTGGCGGGTATATTCCGGTCCGCTGTGTACGGCATAGTGCTTGGCACAGGCCCAGAGCTTGCGATACTTGGCATCCTCAGGACCTTGCAGTCCACGTACCACCTGCACACCCATCACGCTGGTCAGGTAAGGGTCTTCACCGTAGGTCTCCTGTCCGCGTCCCCAACGGGGGTCACGGAAGATGTTGACGTTCGGTGTCCAAACGCTGAGACTACGCATCTTCATGTCCTCACCACCCAGGTCATAGAGACGGTGGTTGTACTGGGCACGAAACTCTGTCGATGCAATGTCAAACACGTTATAAAGCAGTGCAGGGTTAAACGAAGCGGCCATAGCCACAGGCTCAGGGAACACCGTTACGTTACCCATGTTGGCAGCACCGTGTAGTGCTTCGCTCCACCAGAAGAACTTCTTGATACCCAGACGGGGAATAGCTGGACTCTCGTCGAGCATCAGCTGGGCTTTCTCCTCAAGAGTCAGTCGGCCACACAGGTCAACGGCCCGATCATGTGCCGACAAAGAGGGGTTCTGATACGGCAGATTCTGTGCTGTAGCAATTGTCGCACAGCACACCAGAAAAGTCGATAATAAGGTTTTTCTCATGTTTTAATATCTTAAGATGTTATTTGTATCTGCTTCCTTCCCTAAGAGGAACTTGTCTATGAATGCCTGCACCTCAGGCCATTGGTTTTCCGGCAGTTGACAGTGGGGATGTCCGGCGACGATGGAACAGCCCATACGGTCGGCTATGCCAAAGCGCTTCCAGACCTTACGGGCAGCCTGTGCCGACACCCACATGGAACTGTCGGCCAGCCACTGATAGTCGGGGTTGCCCAACAGTAGCAAGGCACGTGGGCAGACCATTGCACACAGCTCATGCTGGTCGTAGGGCAGCTGATAAACGCTGTCACCATGGAAGTTCTCACGCTGGCTCTCCAGGAACCAGTGATAGTCCGTACGGTCAAGGTCTTCTACGCCCTCCATCGTATGCGAGACGCGCCAGGCAGCGGCACCGCCGCCACCAGGTTCCTGTGCAATGGTTAATGCAACACGCTCATCGAAGGCACCACAATAAAGAGCCATCTTGCCAGCATACGAGCAGCCAGACACACCGATACGCTTCGTATCAATCTTTGTTACCTCAGGACCCAGCTGCTGCAAGCCGTCGATGAGTCGGCTAAAGCCCCATGCCCATTCGCTATAGGCACCATTGTCTTTCAGATTCGGATACAGGCGGTCAAAGTTATGCTCACCACGCTCATGGTGCTGTCCCCATTGGCCGTAGTCGTTCACCTGCTTTTCGTGGAAGTTCATTGTGGCAATGGGACGTCCCTCAAACAGCTGTCGGGGCAGGGCCAGCATACTGGTGCCAATCATCAGTGCATAAGGAGGCTGTCCCACCTGAGGATAGTTAATCGTGGAACGCAAGGTCAATGTTTCGTTGCCCACAGTAACATCGACTATCAGGGTATCACCGTCCATACGGGCCTTTACCTGTTCATTCTTAACAGCGGGTTTCTCACCAATACCATAGTGTTGGATTTGTGCGGCAATCTCGTTACGCTTTTTCTCCCAATCACCGAAGCTGCTGACACCTGCCAGCGCATCGGGAAGGTCACGAATGACAGGTAACTCTGAAGCAGCAGGCATGTCGGGTTTGGGGAAGTGTGCACCCGTATTCTCCTGTCCATAGACCAACGGCGGCACGCCAGCCGGCTGTGCCGTCACAACAGAGGCCCACGCTGTCATAGCGAGTCCCAGACATAATCTTTTAATCGTTCTGCAGGTTTTCATGTTTTTGGCTTATTTGTTTTTTGACGTTCACCAAGGGAATAAGTTTAATAACGCTTTCCCCCATTACTGTATTTTCTGCTGCAAAGATACTAAAATATCACCTATTTAGAGGTTGCTTTTGTATCGTAAACTTTTGCAAATGTTACCTAAGCCTTCACTTATTTCGCATTTTTGCAGGTCAATTGATACAATGTAATAAAAAATTTTTTATCTTTGCCGAGTATTTAAATGTCAAAACTTAACCTACACGTCCCAAACAAACTTTCAGTACGGCTTAGTCTGATGGTTGTTTTCGCAATAGCAATACTGCTTATGGCGGCACTCTTTATTATGTTTTTTGTTTCGCGAAAAACCGTGAAGGAAGAGGCTACGCAAAAGGCAGAGCAGTCGCTGGAGGGAGTAGTGCAGCATATTGACAACATCCTTTTAAGTGTGGAACAGTCCACGGGCAACATCTACTGGAACATGCTCAACTACCTTGACAAGCCAGACATGATGTATATGTATAGCCGGAAGTTGGTGGAGAGCAATCCGTACATTGCCGGCTGCGCCATTGTTTTCGAGCCCAATTATTACAAAGACCGCGGTGAACTCTTCATGACTTATGCCCATCGTCCATACTCCAAAATATACAACCCTGCCGATACAACCATTATCATGGCGGAGTCGTTTGTGAATCGTCCCTATACAGAACAGACATGGTACACCCAGCCAATGAACACAAGAAAACCTTGTTGGGTTGGTCCTCTGAAAAAAAACGAGATAGAAAAAGAACCCCTTGTTACCTACTGCTTGCCTATATATACTGGTCAAAACAAGGTGGTAGGTGTAATAGCTGTTGACGTCTCGCTTTTCACGCTCTCGCAGATTGTCCTGGCCGTCAAGCCTTCGCCCGACTCCTACTGCACTCTGCTGAACCAAGACGGTTCGTACATTATTCATCCTGACAGTTCTAAACTCTTCCACGAGACAGTCTTTACACAGAAGAAGCACAAGGGCGACGAGTCCTTAGAAGAAACGGGACGTGCTATGCTGTCTGGAAAAAAGGGCTGCGAGTTCTTTCGTCTGAACGGTGTTGACAGCTATGTTTTCTACCAGCCCTTTGAGCGTGATTCCGTACAAGGCCGCTTCATGGACGATATGGGGTGGAGCGCAGGTATTATCTATCCCGAAGACGACATCTTTGGCGAGTATAACCGTTTGCTAAATTATGTTTTGGTGATAGCCATCATCGGACTTCTCCTGTTATTGTTCCTTTGCTATGTATTTGTCAGACACCAGCTACAGCCGCTGAGCATGCTGACAACATCGACGCAGCGCATAGCTGACGGTCATTACGATGAGCCCATTCCAGACAGTCGGCAACAGGATGAGATTGGTCAGCTGCAAAACAACTTCCAGCGAATGCAGCAATCGTTGTCAAATCATGTCGGCGAACTGGAACAACTGAAAGCATTGCTTCAAGAACGAGGCAGCATCCTACATACAACCTATAACGAAGCGCAGGAAGCAAACCGTCTGAAGACGTCCTTCCTGCACAACATGACAGACCAGATGATTGCTCCTGTCAACTCCATTGAAAAGAATGTCCAGACACTGCGTGATCACATGCATGACATTGAACAGGAGGAAGCAGACCGTCTGACAGACGACATACTGTCTCAAGGCAATACCATCACAGACCTTTTAAACAGCCTGCTTGACATTTCGCAGGGAATCAGGAAGAAGAATGAGAAGTAAGTTGATAAGATATATTCGCCAATCGCTTTCGCTAAAGCTCAGCCTCGGCATTCTGCTGTTGGCCATACCTATCTTTGTTATTTCTCTGGGAATTCTGTTCCTGAAGTCAAGAGACATCGTTCACACAGAAGCCTTGCAACGGGCAGACAACGTGCTTTACACCACGATGGTGCGCGTCAGGGGATTTATGCAAACGATAGAAACGGCGACTAATGTAACCGACTGGCTCATACTGGAAAACCTACAGCCAGACTCTCTGCTGGCTTTATCCAACCGCATTGTCGTGCTGAATTCACATGTCAATGGCTGTTCCATTACCACAGAGCCTTACTTGTTTCCGCAATATGGCAGGTACTTCTCTGCTTATACTATCAGAGAAGGTGATTCGGTCGTCACAGTTCGAGAAGGCGAATACAATTATTTCGAGAAAGTATGGTATAAGACTCCCCGTGATCTCGGCAAGGCCTGTTGGGTGGAACCCTTTGACGACTATAATGAAGGAACACTCTACACGACCGAACTCATTGCGTCTTACTGCAAGCCCTTGTACGACAAAGACCAGCAGTTGTTAGGTGTCATCTCTACAGACTTGTCACTACGTCAATTGGCGTCAGCTATTTCAGAAGAGCAAGCCTTTCCACACTCCTACTTCATGCTCATAGGAAAAGACGGTCGTTTCTTCCTGCATCCAGACACCTCCAAGTTGTTCAAACAGACCATCTTCACAAATGCTGACCCCCGAAGAAATGCTGATATCATCGCGCTGGGACACGAAATGACTGCTGGCAAGAAGGGACACATGCAGGCACGTATTGACGGTAATCCCTGCCTGGTATGCTATCAACAGGTCCCTGGAACCAGCTGGAGCCTGGCATTGGTTTGTCCTGACAGCGATATTCTGCAGAGTTATCATCGGCTGACCAATTTTCTTATTCCGCTTGTTGTCCTGGGACTGTTGTTCATCCTTCTGCTATGCAACAGGGTCGTTAGGCATGCCGTCATACCGCTGCACAAGCTCGTCAGGCAGTCGCAACAGATTGCGACGGGTAATTACAACCAGCAGATACCACATAGCCAAAGAGCGGATGAAATAGGCCGCTTGCAGAACAGTTTTGTCGCTATGCAGGAATCACTGAACGTCCATCTGAATAGTATTCAGCAAGCAAACGAAGAGGCGAAGCAACGTAACGAAGAGCTGGCACATGCCAGCCAACTGGTTGAGGATGCAACCCGACAGAAAACAGCTTTCATCCAGAACGTCACCCACCAGATACGTACGCCACTCAACATCATCATGGGGTTTGCACAGGTGTTGCGAGACAGCATCAAGATGCTACCGGAGGAGGAAGCCAAGAATATCACGGACGTGATGAGCCACAATACTGGTACGCTCAGCCGCATGGTGCTCATGCTTTATGACAGTTCCGAAACAGGAATTACTGAGGCATTGGTCAGCAACAAAAACGAGGAGGTGTCTTGCAACGAAGTGGCTCGTGAGGGCATAGAGCACACCTATCTGCACTTCCCTGAACTCCATGTCGAATTCCATACGGAACTACCCGACACGTTCACCATCCATACCAGCAACATCTACCTGATGCGCAGTCTGCGCGAAATACTGTATAACTCCTGCAAATACTCTGACGGACAGCATATCTCGTTGTCCATTCTGGATGGTCCGACAACTGTACGGTTTGTGTTTGAAGACAAGGGGCCTGGCATTCCGGAAGACTACCGTGAGCAGATATTCGAGGCGTTCACCAAGACAGATGACTTGTCCGAGGGCTTGGGACTTGGACTTCCCCTGGCCAAGCGCCACATTGAACATCTGGGAGGAACCCTTCTGCTTGATACCGATTATCATGAGGGATGCCGTTTTATCATCGAATTGCCAAAGAAATAGCCGATTTATTTTGTTCTTCTCTCGGTTTTCACTACCTTTGCACTCAGAACTAAGAAAAAAGGAATAACAATGAATAGAAAAAAGATTTTGACACTGGGGGCTGCGGTGCTGGCAGCCCTGACGCTGGCTTCTTGCAGCCAGAAGAAATTTAACGTAGAGGGAGCCATCACGCAGGCAGAGGATTCTGTGCTCTATCTGGAGAATGTTGGACTGGAAGCCATTACTGCGATTGACAGCGTGAAGCTGGGTGCTGACGGCACATTCTCGTTGAGCGGCGAGGCAACGGCTGCCCCTGAGTTCTACCGTCTGCGCATTCACGACCAGATTATCAATATCAGCATCGACTCCACAGAGACGGTGACGGTGAAGGCAGCCTACCCCACCATGATTACCCAGTACGAGGTGAGCGGCTCGGAGAACTGCCAGAAGATCAAGGAACTGGCACAGAAGCAGATTGCGCTGCAGCAGCGTTGCATCGAGGTAAACCGTGCGCTGCCTGGCATTCATGGAAGTGACAGCCTGAGGCACATGATCGATGCCTACAAGAACGACGTGAAGCGCAACTATATCTTTGCTGCCCCTGACAAGTCATATGCTTACTTTGCCCTGTTCCAGACGGTGGCAGGCATGCTGATCTTCGACCCGCAGACGAACCACGACGACATCAAGGCGTTTGCTGCTGTGGCCACCAGTTGGGATATGAACTATCCTGAGGCCCTGCGCACAAAGAACCTGCACAACATAGCCATCAACGGCATGAAGAACGACCGCATTGCGCAGTACAACAGCCAGGCGGCAACAGTGACGAGTCAGTTGGAGGCGTCAGGCATCATCGACATTGCGCTGGCCGACAACAAGGGACAGACGCGCAAGCTGTCTGACCTGAAGGGCAAGGTGGTGCTGCTCGACTTCCACGTGTTTGCTATGGACGAGTCGCCTCGCCGCATCCTCGCCATGCGCGAACTCTATAATAAATTCAGCACCCAGGGACTGGAGATCTACCAGGTGTCGCTCGATGGCGACGAGCACTTCTGGAAGCAGCAGACTTCGGCATTGCCCTGGATTAGCGTACGCGATCCTCGTGGACTCAGCTCGCCGTTGCTCGTAAGCTATAACGTGAGCAGCGTGCCCGACTACTTCCTCATTGACCGCCAGAACAACCTCGTGTTGCGTATGGCTCAGACCAGCGACATCGAGGGCGAAATCAGGAAGAGGCTGTGATACGCTGTTGGCTGTTAGCAGTTAGCTGTTGGCTGTTGGCTGCTTCGGCCTGTGCACAGCAGTTCTCGTTGGAAACCAAGAGCGACACGCTCCATGTGCTGGTGCTGACGACAGACTCCACCGTTAGCCGCTGGCAGTTGCCCTATCCCGTCTATCAGTTTACGACGGGCGATGTCGATGGCGACGGCAGTACTGATGCGCTGGTGGGCGTAGAGAAAGCCACCCGCTTCTACCCCATGGGGCGGCGGCTGTTCATCTTCAAGAACTACAAGGGCCACGTGCGTCCGCTCTGGATGGGGTCGAAGCTGGGCGGTACGCTCTGCGACTTCCGTTTCATCGACGGACGGGTTCGCAGCTTAGAGGCCTCCGCCAATGGTCTTTATGCCGTAGCGGAATACGAATGGGCAGGCTTCGGCCTACGCTTCGTGCGGTTCCTAGCAACAGGAGCCACACGAGATGCAGCAGAAACAATTTTTATAAACAATAACCAATAACCCAAGCTATATGAAAAAAGTCCTATTGCTTATGCTCGTGCTGGTTGCGGCAATGACCGTCAATGCACAGGAAGAGGATTTTGTGAGCCGCCGCCATGCAGCTATTCTGCCTGGACGCGGACAACTGAACCTGGAGACGATGCTGAAAGGCATCAACACCAACATGGACATCTCGCAGCTGTCGCTCAGCGAGCTGCGTGTCCTGCGTAACGCCTTTGCCGCCCGTCAGGGCTATGTCTTCATGTCTGCCGAACTGCGTAGCGTGTTCAGCGGCACGTCTTGGTACGACTCGCTGATGATGGTACGCTGGGAGGAGAATGGCGAAGGTGAGATTCCTCTGAGATACACGCCTGCCGAGAGCAAGTTCATCAAGCGCATACAAGCCCGCGAGAAAGAACTGCAGGCACGTAACTTCGTGGCAGGAAACGGCAAGCTGGTGAATACCGACAACATCGTCAACCCCTATCAGTTGGAGAACATTGACTCTCGGCTCTACGACATGCTGGGACGCTTCGGCTTTGCCATAGTGCCCAAGCACAGCGATCAGATCTTCCATATCTACGAGAAGAACGACTACCACGACTTCCCAAGCTTCGTCACTACCGACCTGTTCATGCAGGCCTTCCATCTCTACTTCGACTGTCTGACACGCGAGGTGGAGGAGCAGGCGCTCCATCCTGCCCTGCAGCGCTTTGCGAAGGCTATGTACGACGAGATGTGCCGCGTGGCATCATCCACCAGCAACAAGGTGCTGAAGCGGGCGGCCAACTACAATGCTGCCTACTACGCTGTGGCTCTCTCGCTGCTCAACGAGCAGCCGCTGCCTGCCGTCGATGCCGAATGGAAGGACTTGGTAGAATTAGAACTCGACAGAATCAATAATGCGCAGGACAGCGGTTCGAAGTTCCTGGGCTATACAGAACAATCGTTCCCCTACTCGCTGTTCCGTCCACGCGGCCACTACACCCGCACGGAGACCCTGAAACGCTATTTCCGCGCCATGATGTGGCTGCAGACAGCACCCTTCAAGCTCACGAAGGACGACCAGCTGGGTTGGGCAGCGCTGATGGCAGAGACCATCGCCAAGAACCCACAGCTGAAGAAGATCTACCAGAACGTCAGCGACCCCATCACCTATCTGTTCGGCTCGCCTGACAACATCACCATGCTGCAGCTCTACGACGAGATGCAACGTCTGGGATTCACCTCCGAGACGCTGTTGGGTAACAGCAAGAAGCTGAAACAGCTGAGCGATGCAGCCATTGCGGTTGCTAAACGTCAGACACGCATCATCCCCAAGGACGATGACGACTACCAGTACGTGGTGAACCTCATGCCACAGCGTTATATGCCTGACACGGAGGTGCTGCAGGAGACGGCCGACACCAAGACCGTTCCCTCACAGCGTACCTGTCCCAAGGGCCTCGACGTAATGGCAGCCATCGGCATACCTGCCGCAGAGCGCATCCTGTTGGAGGAACTGAAGGAGCAGCAGGCCTGGAGAGGCTTTACACCTGCCCTGGAGCAGATGAAGAAGCGCATGAAGGAGATTAACTGGAAGGAGACGGTGGCCAACCGTTGGGTGAGCTCTCTCGAGACGCTGTGTCAGAAAGACGCTAAGTATCCTTACTTCATGCAGACCCCTCAGTGGGATAAGAAAAACCTGAATACGGCACTGGCATCATGGGCCGAGCTACGTCACGACGCCATTCTCTATGCCAAGCAGCCTATGGGAGCCGAGTGTGGCGGCTACGGTCCTCCCGAACCCATCGTCAAGGGTTACGTAGAGCCCAACGTGCGCTACTGGCAGCTGTCCCTCACGCTGATTGAGGCTACCGAGGCCGTACTGAAGCAGTATGGCTTGGAAACCGAGAAGACCAAGGACATCAGCGGCCGCCTGCGCGAAGAGGCTCAGTTCCTGCTGAACATCAGCAAGAAAGAGCTTGCCGGCCAGAAGCTGAACAACGAGGAGTACAACCAGATTGAGATTATCGGCTCCACCTTCGAGAACATCTCACTCGACCTGCTGCGTCAGGCCGATCAGGAGTTCATGTACGGATGGGACAGCGTGGAAGGCGCCGACCGCTCCATTGCCGTTGTTGCCGACGTCTATACCGCAACCCATCGTAACATCCCCGACCCCCTGAAGAGCATTCTCTACGAGGCCGTAGGTCCTGCCTGCGAGATTTATGTGGTGGTCGAGATTGACGGACTGCTTTACCTGATGCGTGGCGGCGTCTTCTCCTATCGTGAGTTCCAGCGCTCACCCGGTGAGCCTCGTTGGACTGACGAGGAGTGGCAGCAGCAGTTGAAGACCCAGCCTCGTGCAGGAGAACCTGTATGGATGCAGGAGATTACTGCTCCTCAGGACAATGCCCCTGTTGACGACGAGACGTTCTTCTACAGTTCAGGCTGCTGATGAAAAAGTCGCTGACCATACTCTTAGCGGTGTGTCTGTGTCTGCCTATGGCGGCACAGATGCACCGTTACAGTTTGGGCTTTATTGTCAGCTATCAGGACGGACGGCAAAGCTCTCCCCCTAATGGGGGGGAGATGAAGGGGGGCTTCGTCGATACCATCGATATTGAGTTCGACAGACATCGCATCCTTCTGCCCGTTGAGATAGAGGGCAAGAAGTACCGTTTCCTTTTCGATACTGGAGCCACGCAAGGCGTCGTCTTCACCAACCATCGCGTACCTTATATAAAAGAGGTGGGCAACGTGGTCTCCTTCGACATCAACAATCAGAAAGATACCGTTCGCGTGGTACAACTGCCAGCGTTCCGTTTGAGCAGCCTGCTCATCGATGGCTATCTGGCTATCGTAGGGCGTAGTGGCGCCGTCAGTCGAGGCTATGATGGCATCATTGGCTTCGACCTCATCAACAAAGGACTCTGCTGTAAGATTGATGCGGAGAACCATCGCATGATACTTACCGACCGCAAGAAGTTCTTTGCTCAGGAAGAGGGCTACGAGGTGAAGTACAAGCTCAGCGGCTTCGTGCCCTACGTCTGGGTGAGCCCCTTTATGCGGCACATGGACCGTGCCCTCTTCGATACAGGCTTTTCGCATCTCTATACCATGAGTCGCGAGAGCTTCCAGCAGCATGTCTATAAGAGCCGTCAGGTAGCGGCGCAGGTCGAGGGACGTGCCGTGGGGCAGCGTACCATCGGCATGCACGGCGTGGAACGTGCCGACACCGTTTATTTCCTGGCCCTCGACCGTTTGAAATGGGATGACTTCTCCCTGCGCGACTATCATACTGTCACCAGCGAAGGCGGTTCCACCATTGGAGCAGAGCTGCTCGACTACGGCTCCATCATCATCAACCCCTTTAAGAAGCGCATCCTCTTCCAGCCCCATAGCAAGACCGATGAGCTCATCGTTGGCAACCAGCAGTTCCAGATGTCCATCGTCCCCATGAACGGACGTCCAGCCATCGGCCTCATCCGCGAGGAGAGCGGAGCCTACCGTAGTGGCCTGCGTCAGGGAGACATCATCCTGAAGGTCAATGGGCGCGACATTCCTAACCTCTCCGTCTTCCAGCAGTTGCACTTCGAGAAGGGTAATATCTACATCTACACTGTCCGCCATCGTGATGGCACCGTCGCTGATGTCAGGGTGAAGAAAGAGTAAAAAACAGAACGGGGCGTGTCTGTATATGACACACCCCGTTCTTTAACATTGATTCTATATGAATTCTTAGAACATGGAGTCTGGCATGGAAGCCTCAGCCGTATAGTTTGCGTTATTGTAGCGGTAGGTAAAGCGGATGGATGGCTTCTGGATGCCTCCATAGCCAACAGTGGTGGTATAGTATCTCGACAAACAGATTCAGTGCCCAAATTGCCATTACTCTATCTCACGCCCTGAAGAGAAGAAGACCGATGTAAACATCTCTGTACGCATGATTGCTGATTGTGTACTCAATGCTACGGATACAGTTGTGCTGGTTAGTGCTGACAGCGATCTTGTACCACCCTTGGAGTTTATTCAGCAGCACTATCCTGAGAAACGTATCAAGGTTTACTTTCCACCATCGAATTTCAGCTGCGACTTGAAAGATAATCTAACTCACCATAGCAGCAAGCCAGTTCTGATGTATAAGAACGAGCGTCGTTTCCGTGATGCTATCATGCCAGATGTGGTCAATGATGGCACGAAACGCTATGAGGTGCCCGAGAAGTGGCGACCGGCAAATATTGTAAGATAAGCGAAGTTGACTCGTCCTCAACGGTAGTTTGTTCGTTTGATTTTGATTTATCGAGATAGGGTTAAACGGTGCTTTGCAGAAGTCAAAACGGCGTTCTGCTGAACGAAGGTGCCGAGTTGAAGGGACGAAGGTGCCGAGTTTGAGGGATGAAGGTGCCACCTTTTAGGGACAAAGGTGCCGTTTCCTCGGGGTAGGATCGCTCGATGATATCGATATTACCGCCCGCTAACAAACAAAGCAACGGACGGTAACAATATTATCATCGGTCGGTGATGACCTTTCAAATCTTTTTTTTGTAACGCGCTTATTTCTACTTACTTCTGCAAAGATACGAAATATTCTTGAATTCTTCAAATTTTTGAAAAGAAAAGTGGAAGATTGTTACTTTCCATTCGGCCAGACATCAATGTCGTACTGATACCAGCTGCTTGAGACAATGAGGGTGACGATGACCTCGTAGGAGCCCTTGCGGAGAATCTTGTCGAGGGGATAGGTTTCGCGTCCGTCGAGCACGTCAGACGTCATGCTGAAGCCGGCGTTCTGCAGGTCGCGGCAGAAACGCTTGGCTTGGTCAAGGGCTTGACTCTTGCTGTATTGGTCTTTATTGAAGTTGATGCTGTAGTGCCAATATACTCCATTGTCGAACGACACTCTGCCTACAAAGACGGGTACTCCGTTCCATGACACGTTGTAGCCGTCACTTTTCCATGCGGTGATGTCATTGTCTCCCTTGGTCAGTTTCCACGAATAGTTTGCTTCGAGCGTGGAAATGACGTTGCTGCGGGTAAGACCCGTTCCGTCTTTCCTGAGTACGCCCATGGGGTTATACACCAGGTCGAGTGCTGACTTGTTTTTGGTGCCTGTGGTCTGTGGTGTGGAAGTAACGCCTGTTGACTGTGAACCTCTGGACCTTCCTTGTTCGCCCTGTGCAAACGAGGCTCCTACTATGAGCAGCAGTGAGAGCATGATAAGAATCGTTCTTTTTTTCATAGTTATCTTGTTTTTAGCGTTTATTCTGTCTGCAAAGATATACATTATTTTCGAAACAACAAAGAAAAGGACGAAATTTTGTTTGTGGAGTGAAATATTCTTCGTACATTTGCGAACGATGAAGAAACTGTTGACGTTGGCATTATGGGCTGTGGTGACGTTGGCACAGGGCCAGACCATCACGCTGACTGGTGACATCCTGCTGGACCGCGGGGTGCGGCAGCGCGTGAAGAGCATCGGCTACGACGGACTGTTCACACCTGAGGTAGATTCCCTGTTTGCCCAGAGCGACATCGTGGTGGGCAACCTGGAGTGTCCTGCCACCGACATCCGCACGCCAGCCATGAAGCAGTTTGTGTTTCGCGGCGACCCAGAGGCGCTGACCGTCCTGCGCCGTCACGGTATCACCCACCTGAACCTCGCCAACAACCACTCGGTGGATCAGCGGCGCGGCGGGCTCATCAGCACCGTAGAGAACTGCAGGGCGGCAGGCATTGTGCCCATTGGTGCCGGCGCAAACATGCACGAGGCCGTACAGCCCGTCCTACTCACATCAGCCATCAACCATCAACCATCCAACATCTACCTCTTCCCCACCCTGCGGCTGCCGTTGGAGAACTTCACCTACCTGCCCGACGAGTACAGCGTGTCGCAGGAAAGCCTTGACAGCCTCTGCCAGCGCATCCGCCAGCTGCGTGCCAAGGAGCCCAACGCCTACATCATCGTCTCGCCCCACTGGGGCATAGAGCACCAGACAGAGCCCTACCTGCAACAGCGGCGCCAGGCCCGTGCCCTCATCGATGCCGGGGCCGACATCATCGTGGGTCATCACACCCACACGCTGCAAACCATTGAACACTACAAGGGAAAGCCCATCTACTACAGCATCGGCAACTTCATCTTCGACCAGACGAAGCCCATCAATACACGTGCCTGCGTGGTACAAATAAGAATCGCCCCCACTTCGGTTGAAGTAGAGACGATTCCTGTGGATATCCGCAACTGCGTGCCCCACTTAGAAACTCCGTAGCCACGTCTTCAGCTCCATCAGCATCTCTGCGTGGTAGGCAAACGACGGGCGCAAGCCCCAGCCGTGATCGCCTGTAGGCCAGACATGAAGCGCTGCCGGCACATGGTTGGCCTGTAGCGTGAGATAGTAGCTGATGCTGTTCAGCGGCGGCACCACGTGGTCGTCGCCCGACACCACGATGAGGGCACGCGGCGTCTGGCCGTTCACCTGCTTCTCGTTGCTATACTGCTGTTCCAGTTCGGCCGAAGCATCGGCACCCAGCAGGAAGTCGTGGGAACCCTTGTGCGTGAACGAACGGTCCATCGTGATGACGGGATAGAAGAGTATCTGGAAGTCGGGCTTTGCGTTGCCTGTGGCATGCGTAGCCGTTGTGGCAGCCAAGTGTCCGCCAGCCGACGAGCCCATGATGCCCACCTGCCTGGGGTCAATGTTCCACTCCGCAGCGTGTCGGCGCACCAGGCGTATGGCCTCTTCGGCATCCTCGAACGGCACCTCCTTCACGCCTCGCGGCATGCGGTATTTCAGCACGATGACGGCAATGCCCATGTTGTTGAACACAGGCCCCCACTCCAGTCCCTCGTGGTTCATCGCGAGGTGGGTGTAGCCACCGCCAGGACAGATGACGACGGCACGTCCCGTTGCCTTTGCTGCTTCGGGCAGGAAGACCGTTACAAACGCTGTGTCCTGCGGGTTGCTACTGGGGTGCGGTGCGCCTTGCGGCCATAGGTCGATGCGCTGCTGTGCCTGTGCCATTGTCGCCACAGCCAATAAAGCCGAAGTCAATAGTTTCTTCATTGTTTCGTTTGTTATGTTTGTTGTTTATTTCGTGACTTTTACCTGGTGGATGGTGCCGTCGGTGCGGCGGACGGTATAGGTATAGGTCTTGCCAAGCTCGAAGTGGAGCTGCTGGAAGACAGTAACGTTGGGGATGTTGCGCCCATCGACCTTCAGGATGATGTCTCCCTGACGCAGGCCGTTCTTGTAGGCCTCGCTCTCCTCGCGGATAAGCCCAATGGCTGGGCGGTTGTCCATGGGGATGATGGACATCTGGAACTGCTTGTTGCCAACGGTCAGCTCGTCGGTCTTGCTATGGGGCTGGAAGACGATGCGCTTTTTGAAGGGGTTGATGATGATGGAGCCGTAGTCGAGCAGCTCAGCACCAATGGCGGAGCCGCCATCGCGGGTGACAGTATGATAGTCGCGCAGGGAGAAGTCGTCCCACTTCAGCCGGTCGAGGGCGAGGAAATAGACGGTGTCGGCACGTTCCACGCTATGCAGGCCGATGGTGTTCTGTCCGACGGCACGTCCCTCCACCTGTGCTGCTACCTGACGGCTCTTATAGACGTGCTTCTGGAAGCTCTCGCGGTCCATCGTATAGAGCCGAGGGAAGCCAGTGTCGAACAGGGCACGGTCCATGTGCCGCATAAAGGGGCTCACCCAGACGTAGGGCACGAAGCCGCTGAGCTTGTACTTCACCTCGTAGCCCTCTTCCTGAGCAAAGAACTTCTTGCGGTCGGTGAGTATCATGCGGTGGTTCTCCACGTCAATCTTGCAGCAGAGCCCTTTGTTGATGAGGTCGAAACCAATGATTCCATCGTAGCCACGACTGATGACACCACTGCGTCCGACAGTAGCCAGATAGCCATCGACGACCAGACGGCCCAGGCGGAACGTGGGCAGCTGAACCACACGGACGGTGTCCGACTGGTTGTTGATGTCGAAGGAGACAACGTTGCCTACCTCTTTTAAATAAGGTACGCGACTGTTGGTGAAGACAACACCCTGCGTGGCTCCTGTGTCGAAGAGGAAACGGTACTTCTTGCCCTCCATCTCGACGGGTAGCAGAATGCGGTGCTTGTCGAACTCAATATCGATGGTATCGGTGAAGAGTTGAGAGACGTTTGTGGGAGAGTAGGTGACGGTGAAGCCCAGGCTGTAACGGTACATGTTCTGCGCAGCTACGCTGCTGAGTGAAGAGTGAAGAATGAAGAGTGAAGAATTTGCTACCGCGCTCCATAGGAGGCAGCACACGAACAATACGCGACGTTGCACAAGGGCGGCAGCAAATTCTTCACTCTTCATTCTTCACTTATTACCCTTCACTCATTTGGCATTAATCTCACGCAGCAGGCGGTCGGCATGTCCCCAACGGTCCATCATGAAGAGGACGTAGCGGATATCGACGCTGATGGTACGTGCCAGCTCGCGGTCGAAGAAGATATCGCTGGAGAGGCTGTCCCAGTTGCCGTCGAAGGCCAGGCCAATGAGCTCGCCCTTTCCGTTAAAGACGGGAGAGCCAGAGTTGCCGCCCGTGATGTCGTTGTTGGAGAGGAAGCAGAGCTGCATCTTACCGCTGGTGCCGTCGGTATAAGGTCCGAAGTCGCGGGCAGAGAGCAGTTCCTTCATGATGGGCTCAGCCTCGTAGTCGATGACTCCACGCTCGCCCTGCAGCATCTTCTCCACCATGCTCTGAGCCTCGGTGTAGTAGCCTGAGGGCTGTCCGCCCAGTGTGTAGCCGCCTACCTGACCATAGGACATGCGGAGGGTAAAGTTAGCGTCGGAGTAGTTGGGCAGGTCCTGCTCCATGCGTAGCTTAGCAGCGCAGAGCAGCTTCTCCTGCTCACCGATTTCCTCGTCGAACTGGCCCATGTTTGAATAGACTGCCAACAGGAGGGAATAGACGTCGATGCCGTACTCCACACCAAGGTCGCGGGAGTATTCCTTCTGGTTGATATAAATGGGCTTGCCACTGCGCATGAGCACAGAGTTCTCGTAGAGGTAGCGGGCATAGCGCTGGCAGTCGCCACCGAAGCGGCTGTCGATGGTATTGTAGAAATCGGGAAGATAGACAGAGATGGCCTGCTGGCGATAGTTCTCGAGCAGAGTACCCAGAATCTCACAGTCGGTATTCAGATCCCATTCGCTGGTGTTATCGGCAAACTCAATATACTGCTTCTTGGCCTTGTTCTCTGGTCCCTTGACCTCCATACGGCCAGTGCTGCTCCGGAAGGCACGCATGGAGAGCTGGTCGGTGAAGAAGGTCTCGTAGATGAGCGTAAACATGCGGGTGGCCTCATAACGCTGCTTATAAAGCTCGTTGAGGCGGTCGAAGTCGAGCTGTCCCTTCAGGTAGCCGGTCTCGTCCTGCCAACGACGCAGCTTCAGCTCAAACATCTGCTTCTGGGCTACCAGTCCGATGCTGTCGATACACTTGTTCATGCCGATGGAGTTCTTCCAGTAGTTGGCACTCTGGGCAAACTTGGAGTCGTACATAATGCGGACGGCCTCTGAAGCACGCATGTGACGAACCATGACATCCTGCTTGACGCCACGGATCTGGGCACGCACGGCATTCTCGGCATAACGCTCCAGAATACCATAGCTGGACAGATAACGGCTCGTGCTGCCAGGATAACCCATCGTCATGGCGAAGTCACCGTTCTTATAGCCTTTCATGGAGACGGGAGCCCAGCTCTTGGGATGATAGGGCACGTTTCTCCCACTGTACTCGGCTGGGCCGTTGGTCACAGGGTCGGCATAGATGCGGAAGACGCTGAAGTCACAGGTCTGGCGCGGCCACATCCAGTTGTCGGTCTCACCGCCGAACTTACCCATGGACTTGGGAATGGCGAACACCAAGCGTACGTCCTTGAAGTCACGATAGGTGGTGAGGTAGTACTTGTTGCCCTCGTAGAACGGCTTGATCTCAACGCGCAGCGTGGAGTCCTTCTGGTGAATCTCCTTGGTCATGGCATTCTCCACACTGTCGATGAACTGTGCCAGCTGACGGCCGGAAAGGTTCATCAGACCTTTGGCATTGAGTTCGGAAGTGATGTCCTTCTGCTCAATCATGAAGCTGACGAAGAGGTCTTCGTTGGGCAGCTCCTCGGCGTAGCTCTTGGCATTGAAGCCATTAAGCATGTAGTCGTGCTCAACGGTAGAGTGCTGGCGAATGGCATCGAAGCCGCAGTGATGGTTGGTGAATACCAGTCCGTCAGGCGACACGACGACGCCCGAGCAGAAGCCGCCGAAGTTCACGACAGCCTTCATGATGGCGTTCTGGCCACTATAGAGTGACTCGTAAGGGAGAGAGAAACCCTCGGCCTGCATCTGCTGATAGACAGCCTGCGGCAGGTCGTACAATGTCCACATGCCCTCGTCGGCCTTGGCCTGGAAAGCAGAGAGCAGGACAACAATTGATAATAAAATCTTCTTCATATTATTTGTTCTTTCTAAAATATTTGCCAATAAGGGGAAGACCGCTCAAGGGGAAGTCGTAAACCAGCACATGGGTTATGAAGACCAGAATTAGAGCGGTGTTGACGGTGAGGGATGCCCACAGGGGCAGCAACTGACGTCCATAATGCATGGCTGCAAAGGACAGGATGGTCAGAATGATATAGACAAAGATGGACCGTCTCGGATAGACGATGGGGTGATAGATGCGTCCCACGATGTAACTGAGCATCATTGCCGTGAAGTAGCCGAAGAAACCGGCCCACGCACAGGCGATATAGCCGAAACGGGGTACGAAGATGACGTTGATGCCAATGAGAATGGTACAGCCTACGCCTGAGAAGATGGCGCCCCAGAAGGTCTTGTCTTCCAGCTTGTACCAGAAGGAGAGGTTGAAGTAGATTCCCATCATGATTTCTGCTGCCATCACAATGGGCACTACACGCAGGCCGACCCAATAGTCGGGTGCTATGATATGCTTGATAATGTCGATGTAACCAATGACACAGAGGAAAGCCAACATGGTGAAGATGATAAAGTACTTCATGGCAGTGGCCTGCATGAAGTCGTTGTCCTTGTCGTGCGTTTTACCAAACACGAACGGCTCGTAAGCATAGCGGAAGGCCTGCGTAATCATGGCCATAATCATGGCAATCTTCACCGTAGCGCCATAAATGCCAAGCTGCATCTTCATATCGGCACCTTTATAGACGAAGGGGAAAAGTATCTTGTCGGCGACCTGGTTCAAGATGCCGGCAATACCAAGAATGACGATGGGCCAGCTATAGTTGAGCATACGACGCATGAGCTGACGGTCGAAACCGGCACGGATGCCCATGAACTCCTTGAAGAGACAAAGCGTGATGACGGTAGAGCTGATGAGATTGATGTAAAAGGCATAACCCGGGTCTTCACCTTCAAGCAACAGGTAATATATCAGGTTCAGCAAGATAGTGATGGCAATGTTCAGCAGCTGCAAGGCAGCAAACTTCACCGCCTTCTTCTGCTGACGCAGATAGACAAAGGGGATGGCACGTACGGCATCAATGGCTACCGTCAGAGCCATAGCCCAGACATACGACGGATGATTGGCATAACCGAGGAAGTCGCTGACAGGTGCAAGGAACAATAATACTAAAACCGAGAACAACAGTGCCGCTGAACTGACACCGATAAGCGCTGTTGAGAAGACACGTTGGGGATTCTCACCTTCCTTATTGGCAAAACGGAAGAAGGTGGTCTCCATACCAAACGTCAGCAGCACTAGGATGAGCGCCGTCAGCGCATACATATTAGTGATGACACCATAACTGCCACTCTCTGCCGACATCTTGGCGGTATAGAGTGGTACGAGCAGGTAGTTGAGGAATCTGCCGACGATGCTCGAGAGTCCGTAGATGGCCGTATCCTTGGCCAATGACTTCATATTTGCCATAACGCAGGCAAAATTACAATAATTATTTGATACTACCAAAAAAAAGAGCGCCTGCATCACGCAGCCGCTCTCTTTCTTTTAAAAAATATAGAGTATTTGATGTATTATAATTTGAATGACTGCCACCACTTGGATACGAAGCCAGTTTCTGTTGCCCAGTCAACAAACAACTCATAATGTTTCTTGATGCTCTGACGCTCTTTCAGAATTCTATAAGATGGATCAACTGCCAACTTACATGTAGGCTCATTCTTTGGAGCGGTCAGCTCTTGTATTTCGCCATCCTTCAGTGCGAAGAGAGTCAGTTTTTCGTTGGCCTCTTCAGCGTCAGCTATAGAAACATTCAGTAGGTTAGTGATATCAACCGCCTCCAGACCGTCGACTGCACCGTATTCACCTTCAGCAGTTGCGTGGGTATTTATCATAGTCTTCACAGTGATGTCTTTGTCGGGGTTAGCTGCAGCAAAGATGTGATGTATCTCATGTGCATCGTCTTGAACATTGATATAGAGAGGAAGTGTACCACCGGCAGCTACCAACTTAATCTTTGCAGGTGATCCGTATGTTACGTCAAGGACGATATCGTTAAAGTCAAAATCACCGTCCTGCTGGGCACTAATATCCTCACCAAGAATGCGAAGGTCTCCTTCAGGAATTGTCTCTGCTTCGATGAGTGTAACAATCCAGTCGCTGAAATAACCGTCAGCACCACCATGTACTTTCACCCACTTCTTCAGTGAGCCACCTGCAACAGGCAGATAGCCCTGAGAAAGAAGATCCTCGTTAATCTTCTTCATATTAAGGCACTTGCCATAACCATCAATATTGATAGTAATGTCATCGTCGCTAGTGTATTCGATGAAATCACCGCAATATTCGTTCTGATCTGATTTCAGGAGATGAACGAGTTTGCCGTTGTATTTCATGTTTTCGTAGCCTTCAACAAAGACGGGTTGCCAATTGCTGTCGTATCCGCTGATTGTAGAGGTAACTTTTTGTCCATCCCAGATTCTACCATCGGTAGCAGGACCTTCATAAGTAGCGTATTGGAAGTTGTCACCATTTTTAGCATAGATGTCTTCTCCAACAACCTGTTCGAAGTCGAAACCCATAAATGAGCGTTCCCAACCATCGTTGAGCGTCTTACCAACACCTTTTTCTTCACCCCATTCTTCAATTGTCTTCCAATTTACAAGGCCAGTATAGTTAGTATGACCCAGCGAACCGTCAGAGTTGAAGTAACCAAAGAGGTGAGTACCCGAGTTTACCATCAGCATTCTGCCACCCCAGTCCGTGCAGTTACCGTAGTTGAAGTTGAAAATATGCTCATGAGTACCATCTGAGAGTACTGCCTCAAGATGATCCATGTGGTCAGAGCCTACTACCCAGCCGTTATTAGCAGACTGGTATTTTTCGGCAGTCTCAGAATAACTATTATTAGCATCCGTACCGCCTTTATAAACCTGCTGAATCCAATAGTTTGTGAAACCAGGATCATTGTATCTTAGACCTGTATGACACTGAAAATACTTGTAAACACGTTCTTTTTGACCGTCAGTCAGTTCGGGCGGAACTCGCCAACCTTCTGCTTCCCACATGTTACCATTGGGGTAGGATCCACGTGTTGCAAAGAGACTTCTCGTTGAAGAGAATCCCCAATCCTGACCAGCAGCAATAGGAGCTCCCAACATACGGAGGAAAGCCTGATCGTACTTAGCCTTGTTAATGTCGGCCTGGCTCATTGTAGCGACATCATTCTTAGTACAGCTTGCAAGGGCAAGAACTGCAAGAGCCATCATCAAATACTTCTTCATAATGAGTTTGATTTAATTTTTAATGGATTAATAGAATAGATACATTATATGTGTATTATTGATTGTGCTGCAAAATTATAATAAATATTTGTTCTAGTTGAAAGAAATGTGTTAATTTTTGCAAATTATTACAAATCAATAACATGATGTTACATTTGCGTAAATGTTATTAAGAGAGGATACGCATCAATATACGGAACCTTGCATTGGATAAAGATACCAATCGATGGCTTGATTGCGATTGGCTGCCCATTCTCCAAAAGAATGTCCACGTTCACGGTAACATCCGCGAATTACACCTTCTTTGTAGCTGCCAATAGTATAGCCTTGAAGTGGATAGCGGAACCATGAATATGGAATTTCCAGTGCCCACGTATAGCCTGTATCATAGTTAAATGGGTTTCCGCTGTAGTAGTGGAACAAAACTTCGTCATGTTTGTAGAGGTATTTGTGTACTTCCCAAATGGAACCATTATAGTTATACGCGACAAAGGGGTCTATAATGTCGTAAGTGACTGCTTTCGCTCGTCCCTTTTGTTTAAACTTTACCAGATAGCTAACTGTTACTTCATTGGCATATAAATAAGAAGGATCTGTGCTATTGCCCACATTATAATATCCACGTATCACTTGGGCACTTGCGTCGATACCATCACTATTCAAGGCTATATGTGCGTCGTCAAAAAGATTGATGACAGCTTCACCATTGAGACTATGAAGCAAATCTTCCCCATCCTTGATAATAGTACGTCCAAAAGAACTATTGACTGCAAAGCTCTTGTTGTTCACGCGTGTTAAGCTCTCAATCTCGTCATAGTCTACTCCTGCCAAACGAAGGGCTGCGGCTTCTTGTAACATAGTACCTACAGCAACAAGTGTAACATTAAGTTGAACAGTATAATCATCAACATCTTTTCGTGAAATACGTAGAACGAGGTCGTTAAAATCCCACGATGAACTGGGTTGGGGATAGTCTGTACAGAAACAATAATAAACTTCTTGTTGTGACGGTTTATAAGTACGTTTGGCTGCTTTGCTGTCAGTGAGCACAGTTACCTTAGAGTCACCTTTTTTAAAGGGTGTAACATGATAAGCTCCATCCACAGTCACTACGGCAGCATACAACTGGTGCTGAGCCAATGCCACAGAATATAACATAGATGCAGATCCTCCATCGCTAATAGGCTGTTCGCTCAAAATTTCTGCCGTTTCATTCTCGTGTGGGTCTTCCGTGAGCAGTAGAACACGGTCAGAATTACTGACCGTGTTCTCTACGTGTATATTATGCTCTGACATGAGTCGCCAGGTGTGATAAGCATCCACCGTATCGTTGTGGAAAGAATAGTCAAGAATCTGTTCTACAATTTCCTTATCGTATAATTCCGTCTCACATGATGATAAACTATACCCCAATATAAAGACAAAAGATATTAAAACGGTGAATTTTTTCATATTTTACTCTAAAAACAGTATAACACTATTTAGACATCACGTATTGCTTCGGATATTTATACCAATGGGGCGCCTCATCGGTGGTGGTAGCGAACGTTCCGAAGCTTTGGTCGTCCTCTTCCGTATTCGTACTGCTATACGCTGTCATAATGTTAACATACTCCTTCGGCCACTTCCAATTGCCAGGAATAACAATTCCGAAGGGCGGCTCTCCAGTATGTGAGAGGCGCATCTCCCCATTTTCTTCAGAGTAGATGGCCAATGGTAAAGCAGCAGGATCATAATCTCCCTTGTCGATAGTAATAACAGCAGGTAAAGCGTCGCCTCCAGTATTATCTGTAACACCTGTGTTCAGCATGATGCAACTCGATGCCCAAGGATCACGAGGTGCGCCCATCATGGCATGTACCTCTGTTTCCTGACGCTCATCGTCGCAGAGTACGGTGTACTGGCCTTCGTAGTGGGCTACCTCTCCGTTAACAGGCGAAGCTGCAGGATAGAGGTGGAGGTACAATTGAAGTGTAGCACCAGATGCCACAACAGTCAGCTGAATTTTGTCTCCTGCAATCTCCTGTGCGCGAATCACCACGTCGTTCATGTCATAGTCACCGCCGTTGGTATCCTCAAAGGCGTAGCTATAGACGGGGTAGGTATCTTCAATCACAGGAATTTCTTCTATTTCAATCGGTGTAATACCAGGGGAACATTCACTTTCCTCAATCTCTGCTACGTTATAAGCTCCCTTTTGAACTAATACGGCATTACCGTTACCTACTTGAGAGTAGAGCACAGCACCAGCCTGTGCATTGGGGTCAGCCATCTTCTTGTTGTATTCATACGTATTGGTACCATTCAACATGTTGATGACCTTCTCACAAGCCGTCAAACTATATGCATTGTCTGTGACATTGAGGTTGTCAATGCTCAGATAGATATTGTTGCTGATAGCTGTCACCATTGTTTCGTCAGTAACAGTGTAGTTGGTTGCTGTTGACAGATTATGAGCTTCGTATGCACCTTCCACACTGCCAAACTGCAAGAATGCGTAATCACTCTCGGTAGGACCGACGATATTAACATTGTTTAGAGCTACGGCACCTGTCACTTCCATCAGTGAATTGTTCATAGCATAAATATAAGATGGATCAGACGTAGCATCCTCCGAACAACTCATCTCCAGATTGCCAGCTTTGAAATAGGCATTCTCTCCCTGTACAATACAACGACCAGCGTAGGTATTGGTGCACTCAAACCAACAGTTGTTGTAAAGGCGCAAGTTAGCAGTACCCGAACTCTTTGGTGCCTGGGTAACCAGCATCTTCTTGTGGTTGATATACAGACTGTTTGTCGAGGGACCTTCCAGCGTGCCAACGGTCATATTACCGTAGTTGAAGAAAGCTCCGAAGTTGTTGCAGAACGTACCAATGTTAATGGTTCCGCCATTGTAGCCGTAGCCGTCCTCTGCAGTACCGTTGGTGATGGCTATCTTACCTGCACCTGTAATCTTACCACCTGGCATGACAACAATGCGGGCTTGATTCACAAAAGTCATATAGGCATTGGCCGGAATATTCAACTCGCCACCGTTAGCAATAAGGATATAGGCATTGCCACCGATGCGCTGTTCTCCCTCGGGAAGCGTCCACTTACCTGTTACAGTCATCCAGCGGTGAGCACGGTGCCATTCACCATTCTCGTAATAATCCTCACTGGCCATTACAGGAATCATCTTGTTATAATTGCCAGTAATCTTGAAGTTGAGCACCCAGTTGGGGTCAGTTACCCACTGGCCTTCTGTACCTTCTTCCCAGTGCTTTATTTCTTCTGTGGTGATAACGCCACCCTTTACACCCTCTGTAGTAATCGTCAACCAATCTCCACGACCAGTTGCCTGACATTTAGCGTAAACTTCGTTTAAAAGATCAATCAGGTTATTCGCATAATTTACACTGTAATCACCATAGTCGTAACTAGCCAAAGGTCTGCAATTTTCCTCAAACCAAGCTACATCCTCAGGGGAAGGAGAACCCCAATTGTACAGAATTTGAGAAGCAGTACTGCCCCATTGGAACTGTGGCCATGTAGCTTGAACGGTTGTAGTTGTTGCTTCCTGGTCAATTACCCAGTGTCCTTCACTACCGCCTTCGTAATGAGAGCCGTCATAGTTATGATTAATGTTGTCATCATTCGGCTCCGTAGCTGTTGTCAGGTAGTCGGCAATCTGCTGTGTGGTAACAGGAGTCCCCACGACATAGGGAATGACGAAGTCATCAGCCTCTGAGCCACGGGTAACGAAGCCGCGTGTCATGAACTTCGTGAAGAAACTTGGTGCGGAAGCTGCTTGGGTACTACCGAATGAAGTCTCCAATTTGTTGTCGGCAATGGCAACTGGTTTTACATAGGAATAACCCTTCGAGTCCTTGATGGCTACGTATGCCAGATATGTTGCCTTAGGAGCCGTAAACGAGAAAGTTGTCTTTTTGCCATTCTCAGCAGTCGCCTGCCCCAACACCACACCAGTATTGTTGACAAAGGGATTGTCCTGATAAACAGTAATAGCGTAGGTCTCACCATAATCCTTGTTTATGGTAACACTTGCTTCAACATTAGTAGTCATTGACCACGACTTGTTGGGGTCAATAGTAATGCCCAATTTCTCCTCAGCATTGAGGATAGCATCTTCAGGAGACAAGATGGTCCCAAGTTCGGAATCCGTGGAACAACCAACCATAGCTATCGCAAATGCGGTAGCAGCAAAAGTTCTCATCAAATACTTATTCTTCATTTTTGCAAAAATTTTATCAGTTCATGCCCATAGGTTATATATCTATAGATTTTGCAAAGGTACGGAAAATCAAGGAAATAACCAAATATTTTAGAAAAAAAACGACAAAAGGGTCTTATTTTTCCTGTTTACGGTACTGCCACAGTTCCAGCGAATTAATAATATTCTGCCATAACACATAGCAGCCGGCACCGATGGAGGAGACAGGATTCAGATACATATAAGACACCCAAATGCTAAGCGCTGTGTTCTTTTGGAATAACGCCTGTCCGCCGTTTATTTCCTCACCCAGACGACGACCTACGGCTCGTCCGATGAAGAACTGCACAAAACATAGTACGAAACTGGCTACAGCAATCCATAACAACAGTGACAGCGAGGCGTCGCTATGTACAATGTTTTTTACTGTAATGCCTGTCGTGATGCTTAACGATACGCTCCAAAGGTAGAAACTCAGGTTAGGCATTGAGACAATCCAACGGCAGAATGCTTGTAAATAATGCTGTACCAGCCATCCCAATACCAGCGGCAGCAACAAGACGATGGCTACTTTTTGCAGGATGATTAGGAATGCTGACAGGAATTCCACATGGACAGTCTGTTCCAGGACAGGGAATACGGCAGGAATCATCAGTGCCGAAGCCAATGAAGAAACCAATGTGTAGGTTGTCATTGTACTGATGTTACCTCCTAATTTGCCCACTACAACAGGTGCTGCTGCAGCCGAAGGACCGATGATGCAGGTAAGCATGGCCTCCCACAGCAATTTTTGTTCTACGTCGGCCTCCACCCAGAAGATAATACCAATGTTGGCAGCCACCAAAAGCAGCTGGGCTAGCAGTATTCCAACATGCCAACGATGGGGGCGCATCTGGTGGAAATCTACTTTGCAGAACGTAACGAAGAGCGTCAGGAACAGCGTGATAGGAAAGAGTAGGTCAAAAACAGGACCTAGCAGGTTTCCCGTCTCGTCAAGGGCTGGCACCATGTTGAACACCAAGTAACTCACCGTTCCTATGGCAATTGCCACAGGTAACGTCCAGTCTTTCAAAAACCTGACAAGTCCTTTACCTTTTTCCATTTCGTCTGCAAAGGTACGAATAAGTGAGAACATAACAAAAAAAATAAAAAACTTTCAACATTAAACGTGATACTCTTATTTTTTTTGTATCTTTGCAGTCCATAACAAGAAAACTTGTTTTTGATACGCTAACTAAAATATCAACATATATGAGAAAACTGACAACAATCTTGATGGGGCTGCTGGCGTGGACAGCGGCCAAAGCACAGGAAGTCAAAGTGGAATTCCTGACACCTTCCATTGTTCACATTGTCAAAGGACAGCCAACGAAGAGTCTGGTGGTAACAGCTCAACCAGAGGCGGTGACCGTTACGCATCAGGGTAACACTTTCAAAAGCAGTATGCTAACCGTAAAGCAGGACCCCAAGACTGGTGTTTTGACTTTTCTTACTGCAAAAGGGCAGGTGTTGCTGCGCGAGAAGTGCTGTGACATCGGTAAGGTTAAGCAAGTCTTCATGTTAGATAGGGATGAGGCTATCTATGGCTTAGGCACCATCCAAAATGGTAAGCTAAACCGTCGTGGTGAGCATAAGCGTATGGAACAGTCGAACCTGGAGGACTTCCAGAATGTGCTGCAAAGTATCAAGGGCTGGGGTATTTACTGGGAGAACTATTCGCCCACACAGTTTGATGACGATCAGAACGGTATGTCATTTGCGTCAGAATGTGGAGAAGGCATTGACTATTATTTTATGTATGGTGGTTCTGCCGATGGTGTCATCAGCCAGATGCGTTGGCTGACAGGCAATGTGCCGATGTTCCCACTATGGACATACGGTTTTTGGCAGTCGAAAGAGCGCTATAAGAGTGCAGCAGAGACAGAAAGTGTTGTCGATAAGTACCGTGAGTTGCAGGTTCCTTTGGACGGCATTATCCAGGACTGGCAATATTGGGGATCTAACTATCTGTGGAACGCTATGGATTTCCTGTCGGAAGACTTTGCCAACGGAAAACAGCTGATTAAGAATGTTCACCAGAAGCATGCACATTTTATGATAAGCATCTGGGCGAGCTTCGGACCGCAGACACAGCAGTTCCGTGAGCTCAATGAGAAGGGACTGCTGTTGCCCTTCGAGACATGGCCGCAGAGCGGCATCTCACATATCTGGCCACCTGTCATGGCTTATCCGTCAGGCGTGAAGGTTTATGATGCGTTCCATCCGGAGGCTCGTGACATCTACTGGAAATATCTGAAGACACTCTTCGACTATGGTACGGATGCGTGGTGGATGGATTCAACTGACCCGGATTTCTTCAATCCCAGAGAAAGTGACTATGCTCACCCTGTGTATGGTGGAACCTGGCGCTCTCAGCGCAATGCCTTCCCACTGGAAACGGTGCGTGGTGTCTATGAGAAGCAGCGCAAGGAGTCAGATCAGAAACGAGTGTTTATCATGACACGCTCGTCGTATGCCGGCCAGCAACACTATAGCTCCAACATGTGGAGTGGTGACGTGAACTCTTCGTGGGATATGCTGCGAAAACAGGTGCCGGCAGGACTGAGCTACTCGCTGACAGGTAATCCCAACTTCAATACAGATATTGGAGGTTTCTTCTGCAATGCCTACAATACTCGTGGTCCAGGATCTGCACCGCAAAACCCTCAGTTCCAAGAACTCTATGTGCGCTGGATGCAGTACGGCTTGTTCTGCCCTGTCTTCCGTAGTCATGGTGCTGACGCGCCGCGTGAAATCTGGCAGTTCGGAAAGAAAGGCGAACCCGTTTATGATGCGATAGAAAAGATGATTCGTCTGCGTTATCGCTTTATACCTTATTTATATAGTATCGCTTGGCAGGCAACCAGTTCTGACAACAGCTACCTACGTCCGTTGTTCAGTGATTTTGCGCAAGACAAACGTGTCTGGAATATGACTGATGAGTTTATGTTCGGACGTTTGGTTTTGGCTGCTCCCATTCTCGATCCGCAATATACTGAGGAGAAAATTGTCCGCACTGATGCCATGACAGGATGGGACAGAAAGGATGTTGGTAGTCTGAATGAGGATGTAAGAGGCGTTGAGTGGACGGCGAAGAAAAGCGCCACGAAGTATCTGCCGAAAGGTGCTGAGTGGTACGACTTCTGGACGAGCAAGAAGTATAAGGGAGGACAAGATGTTAAGCTGGAGACAACACTTGACCGTGTTCCCATGTTCGTTCGTGCGGGTAGCATCCTGCCCTTGGCACCAGAGATGCAGTATGTCGGTGAGAAAACATGGGATAATCTTGAGGTGCGCCTCTATCCTGGTGCTGACGGCACGTTTGTGCTCTATGAGGACGAAGGTGACAACTATAACTATGAGAAGGGTAACTTTACTACTATCAGCTTTGTGTGGAACGATAAAGCACGCACATTGACCATTGGTGCGCGACAGGGTAGCTACAAGGGTATGATTCTGCAACGCCAGTTCACCATTGTTCTGCCTGACGGCCAGACCAGACAGGTTGCCTATGACGGAAATGAAATCACAATAAAACTATAGAATATATGAGAAGAATCATGATGACAAGTGCTTTGTTGTTGGCCTTTCTGGGTACAACATTTGCACAAAATAAAAGTGTCTTTTGCAGTCCTGATGGAAAGCTGAAGGTAACAGTGAGCAACACGAACGGACAAGCTGCCTATCAGGTGAGCCAAGAAGATGTGGTATGTATAGCGTCATCACCTTTGGGTGTAAAAACCAACTTCGCTGACCTGACACAGGGGTTGGTGATGAAAGACTGTAAAACAAGCAAGGTAACGGATAGCTATACGCTTAACACCATCAAGCAGAGCCACGTTAGTTACGAAGCAACGGAGGCGGTATGCACCTTCGAAAAAGAGGGACAGCTCGCAATGGATATCATCTTCCGTGTAAGTAACCGCGATGTGGCTTTCCGCTATAAGATTTATCCCAAGAAGGATACTCGTGTCGCTGTCATAGAGAACGAGGCCAGCGGTTTTATGCTGCCAGAGGGAACGACAACCTTCCTGTGTCCGCAGTCTGACCCGATGGGTGGATTTGCCCGTACGTCACCCAGCTATGAGACACCTTATACGCTTGATGCACCTATGGGTACCAATGGATGGGGACAAGGTTTTACTTTCCCCTGCCTGTTTAAGAATGCTGACAAGGGGTGGATTCTCATCAGCGAAACAGGAACCGACGGCAGTTATGTGGGATGTCGCCTGTTGAATGAGCACGACGGACTTTATCGCATTGGCTTCCCCCAGCCAGGCGAGATGAATGGTATCGGTTCGACGACACCTTCCATCGCACTTCCAGGAGAAACGCCTTGGCGTACAATCACCATTGGTACTACGCTGAAAGAGATTGTGGAAACTACTGTTCCTTGGGATCTTGTGAAGCCTAAATATTCTGCCAGCCGCGATTACACCTATGGCAAGGGCTCTTGGTCGTGGATTATCAAGATGGATCCCAGTTGTAACTTCGACGAACAGAAGAACTATATCGACTTCTCTGCTGCCATGGGCTATCGGTCGGTGCTGATTGATGCCCTTTGGGACGTTCAGATAGGCTATGATAAGATAGAAGAACTGGCACGCTACGGACGTGAGAAAGGGGTAGGTATCTTCCTTTGGTACAACTCCAATGGCTCCTGGAATGATGCTCCACAGTCTCCGCTGGGGAAGATGGATCGTTCTGGCGTTCGTCGGAAGGAAATGGCGTGGATGCAGCAGGCAGGTATTCTAGGTATTAAGGTTGACTTCTTCGGAGGCGACAAACAACCCATGATGCAGCTTTATGAGGATATCTTGACAGATGCCAACGACTTTGGTCTGCAGGTGATCTTTCACGGTTGTACCCTGCCCAGAGGATGGGAACGCATGTATCCCAACTATGTAGCTTCCGAGGCTGTGCTGGCTTCTGAGAACCTACACTTCGGACAGGGAGCCTGTGATGCTGAAGCACGTAATGGCTGTACCCATCCTTTCATCCGCAACGTGGTGGGCTCCATGGACTTTGGTGGGTCCACACTGAACAAACGTTACAGCGCAGACAACCAACATGGTACCACCCGTCGTACTAGTGATGTCTATGCATTGGCAACGGCTGTACTGTTCCAAAGCAGTGTACAGCATTTTGCCTTGGCTCCCAACAATCTGACTGATGCACCGGCATGGGCCATTGACTTCATGAAACAGGTACCAACCACGTGGGACGAGGTGCGTTTCATTGACGGTTATCCTGGTAAGTACGTCGTTCTGGCTCGTCGTGCAGGCGACAGGTGGTACGTTGCAGGCATCAATGCTGATGAGCAGCCCTTGAAGAAAACAGTTACCCTGTCAATGTTCGACAAAGGCCAGCAACTGACTGTCTATAGTGATAACCCACAGCTTGAAGGCAGTGTGAAGACCGTCAAACAGAACAAGAAACAACAGGTTACCATCACTATCCCCCCAAACGGAGGTGTGGTCATCTTATAAACGTCGCAAAATGTGCGTTATTTTGTGGAATTATTTGGCTGTTCGACATTATTTTCGTACTTTTGTCGCAGAATTTGCGACGTTATGTGTCATATTATGTCGTATAAAGGACAAGAATGATGTATATACACGAAAGAGACAATTGGACAGACTTCCGTTGGGATGCCTCGCAGGTTTCACTTCTTCTGGAAGTCGTATTCCGTAAGCAAGGACTGCTTTATGGAAGGTTGGGGTCGCTTGGTTTTGACAGTAAACTCAGGGCAATGGCAGAGAACCTGACTCACGACGTAGTGTATTCTTCGGAGATAGAGGGAATCAAGTTGAACGTGGACCAGGTACGATCTTCCATTGCCAGAAGACTTGGGATAGAGAACGTGAAATATACAGCCCCGTCGCACTATGTTGACTCAGTGGTGGGCGTAATGCTTGATGCAGTACAGCACTATGTCCAGCCTCTCAGTAAAGAGAAACTATGTGGCTGGCAGGCCGCTTTCTTTCCAACAGGCTTTAGCGAAGGAAGCCAGATAGAGATAGGCAAATACCGCACCAACGAGGAGCATATTGTCAGTGGAATGTTCGGACGTGAGAAAATCCATTATATTGCGCCATCTCCTGACCGTGTAGAAGAGGAGATGCAAAAGTTCCTCACTTGGTTCGATGGTGAAGAGTCTGTAAACAGCGTCATTCGTTCTGCCATCGCTCATTTCTGGTTTGTGAGCATTCATCCCTTTGAGGATGGCAATGGCCGGTTGGCTCGCATCCTGTCCGACATGCTTTTGGCTCGGGGAGAGAAGAGTGAGTTCCGTTTCTACAATGTCTCGTCTCAGATAAACAAGGATAAGAATCACTATTATGACATTTTGGAGCGAATGCAGCATGGTGATGGTGATATCACAGAGTGGCTGATATGGTATTTGCAGAAATTAGTTGATGCACTCGACGAGGCAGAAACCATTGTCACCACAATCCTGAACAAAAGTTTCTTCTGGCAGAAGGCAACATCTGTACCAATGACAGAGCGGCAGACACAGATGTTGAACCTCTTCCTTGACGGCTATGAGGCAAAGATAACATCCAAGACGTGGGCTTCGCTGGCAAAATGTTCGAAGGACACAGCCATACGTGACATACAGGACCTTGTAGATAAGAACATCTTGATAGAGGATATCCCTGGAGCAAAGCGTCCCAGTTACTCTATCGTGTACGATGCAGAAGACCTGTCGCAATTCTTCACAGATGTAAACATTGCTGAGGAGAACGGCATTCCGTATCTCAAAGCCATGTACAAGGGACGAAAGCCTGTAAGTGAAAGAATACTGAAGTTTGATGCTGAACGTTACCTGAAAGGAGATCTTCCTCTCTCCAATCTGCTCAATAAGTACTGTTCATATGTAGCTAACTCCAATCCATGATTCCGTTCAAGGAGATCACGGAGACGGTTCTTTGATCCGTTCTATGTAGAAGGTAACATAACTCCCCCACCATTCTGAAGTAACTAACTATAGGTTTAGGGGTTGTAAACTATATGTTTATCCCTCATTAAGTATATGTTTATTAATGACAGATGACGGATGATATAATTAAGAATACGCGTACGTGCGCGCGTACGCGTACTCTCCCTGAAAAACATCTGTCATCCGTCATCCGTCACTTTTCATCGTTTTCTTACTCGCCATGTAACGTGCCTTTACTCGGTATGTAAGCAGTCGTTACTCGCCATGTAAAGGTCCTTTATTCGGTATGTATTTTTTTTCTATTTGGACAGTATGGACAGTAGGACAGTATAATGTATAAATATTTCACGCGTACGTGTGCGTACGTACGCATGGGACTTTTAGGAATTTTACTGTCCTACTGTCCTACTGTCCTTGGGATGATGCAAAGATACAAAATTTTTAGCCCGATTCCAAATTTTTCGGCAATTATTTTTCATTTTTCCTGAAAATATTATTCTTTTTTCGTTTTAGCGAGATGGGCTGTCTGTAGTTTTACGAAGTGGCAAAAAGAAGACAATAGATTACACAATAATATGATGAAAAATGTCTGATGGTGATTAAGCCAGTCGCCTAAGCCACATGCCGAAGAAACGGTCATAGACGACATAGCCGTCATGGTATTGGTAGATAAACTGACTTTCAGAGAGATTGGCCAACGCCATCTTAACACTGCTGAGTGCAGGTAGCCGGTATTTGCTGATGAAAGACTGCGACATTGGAGACTTGACATGCTGCTCATGGGCAATGGCCAGAATCAAGGCTGCCTGATTATTTGTTAAAGACGAATAGTAATTCTCGAATGCAACTTCTTCCTCATCAATCAGTTCTCTGACAGCCTGGTCAACATCGATATCGGCGATTTCACCTGTCTGGTTGCTGTATATGCGATTCAATATCGCCTGAACGTACCAAGTCTGTCCGTCAACCCTATCATACAGATAGTGGAAAACAGATTCAGGCAACAGCTGTCCCCGTTTTTGGAACATGGCGTTAGAGAACCTGTAATACACCTCTTCGTCGATTTCCTTGATGTTGACAATCTGGGCGCCTTGATAGAATGGGCGTTCAGGGGATAGGAACATGTCTGACATCATGTGTTGCTTGCTGCCAGCAAAGATGAAATACACATTTGGCACAAACTGGATGAACGAGCGTAACAGTGCCTCGGTGTCTGTATCAGGGTATTTTGTTATCTGCTGAAATTCGTCGATGGCAATATAACAACGCTTCTTCGATTCTTTGAGATATTCGAAGATGCGTTTCAAGGACTGTTCTTTCTGACTCTTCACAATGTCAAGTGAGAATGTCGGCATACCAGTGTTTGCATCAAAAGTCATCGTGGGACGGAAGGCACTGAAAAAATCCTGTACCTTGTGCAAAGCCGTCTGGGAAGGTGTATCAAGCCTGCCAAGCACATTCCTGGCCATCAACTGTATGAACTGTTCAAGTGTCTTCGTAGCCAGAATATCAAAATAGATACAGCAGATGTCAGGCTGTTGTTCCTTAATATTGGCAAACACGTGGTGTATTAGTCCCGTCTTGCCTATTCTTCTGGGAGCAATGAGTGTGATGTTTCGCTCATTGCTCAAGCCTTTTATGATTCTTTCTGTTTCATTTGCTCTGTCGCAGAAGTATGGTGCACCTTTGTATCCATACACTACAAATGGGTTGTTCAGTTCCTTCATATTTAACGCTTCATATTTTATGCAGCGCAAATTACGTCATTTATTCTGAAACCACCAAATATTTTGTGTTTTTTTTAGTAAATATTTTGCATTTCGCTCAATTTGCACTACCCTTGACGCTTTGCGTCGAAGGTAGGATGCACCTCGGAAATGAAAATAAATTTAATTTTATTTTGCATTTCGCTCGGTTTTCACTACCTTTGTCCCCCGATTTGCAAAATGCATATCAAGGGGTGTTCGCTGTTGCGGGCTGAGATGATACCCTTCAGAACCTGATGCGGATAATGCCGACGTAGGAATGATAGTCGTAAATCAAGATGTTCCCCTTTTTTAAATTCATTTATTAAAAAGGTAAAAAAAAATGATTGTGAGAAAGAAAAGTGTAATGCTGCTCTTGGTCCTTGGACTGGCAACTGGGGCAGATGCCCAGACAGGAAGTCAGTATGATGACTCAATGCGTGTGGAGTATTTGCAGGATGTAGTAGTGAAAGCTGTCCGCGGACAGCGTAATGCGCCGTTTGCCACGTATAACCTTCGCAAGAAGGACCTGCAGGAGTTCTCCAAGACAGGACGCGAACTGCCGATGTTGTTCGCCCAGACACCGGGTGTGCTGGCGTGGAGCGAGAACGGATTAGGTACGGGTACCACTTATATGCGCATACGTGGTGCTGCCGGTTCACGCATCAACGTGACATTAGACGGCGTGCCCCTGAACTCACCCGAGGACCAGACGGTGTTCTGGGCCAACATGAACTCCTACGGCTCGCTGCTCGGCTCGGTACAGATACAGCGCGGCGTGGGCTCATCGACCAACGGCGACGGCGCCTTCGGAGGAACCATTGCCCTGGGGACGGCACTGCCCCGCGAGACGTTTGGTGCAGAGGTGAACTTCTCCTACGGCTCGTACAACACCATGAACGTGGGCGGACAGTTCTCCAGCGGTGCCATACCCCTCGGCGTGGGACGCCTGATGATTGAGGGGGCCTACCACCAGACAACGACCGACGGATTCATCCACGGCACCCGCGGACGCTCCGGCAGCTACTACGGCGCCCTGACGTGGCTGAAGGACAAACTGCAGCTGAGCTACAAGAACATCGGCAACTTCGAGCGTACCGGACAGGCATGGAACGGCGTGACGGCAGGCGACAACGACCTGAGCCTCATGGACGGCACCTACGGCGCAAAGACGGGCATCAAGACCTACAAGGACCTGTGGAACGTGGGACTGGGACGCTACAACACACTCTACGAGACGCTGACCTACGACGCTGACGGCAACTTTGCCAAGGATGCCGACGGCAACTACATCGCCGAGCGCTACCGGATGAGCGACGGCAGCTACTGGGACCGCACTACCGACAACTTCTGGCAGAACCACAACCTGCTGACCGCAACAGGACAGTGGGCTGAACACTGGACGGCAACCGCCACGCTGCACTACACCTACGGCTACGGCTACTACGAGGAGTTCCGGCCGAACAACAAACTGTCGAAATACGGACTCTCCACCTTCACCGATGCCAGCGGCAAGACGGTGAAGCGCACCGACTTCGTGCGTAAGAAGGGACTGCGTCAGGACGTGGCAGGCATAGTGGGCAACGTCAACTACAAGGACGAGCTGTGGGACATCATCGGCGGCCTGTCGGCACAGTATTTCTGGGGCGACCACTTCGGCTACCTTACCTATACGGCACGCCCCGAGCTGCGGGGAAAGGACGGCGGCTACATCCATAAATACTACGACTCCAAGGCCGAGAAGCTCGATGCCAGCGCCTTCATCAAGGCCCAGCTGCACCTCAGCAGGCAGTTCGACATCTTCGGCGACCTGCAGCTGCGCCAGGTAAACTACAAGACCGACGGCAAGAACGACAAGTTCTACGAGGAGGGCAGCGGCTACTTCAACCAGCTGCTCGACATCGACAAGCACTACACGTTCTTCAATCCCAAGGCAGGATTCTCGTGGCAGCCCACTCCGCAGAACCGCATCTACGGCTCGGTAGCCATGAGTCATCGCGAACCCGAGCGCAACAACTTCACCGACAACGGCTCCTACCCCGCACCTACGGCAGAGCGCCTGCTGGACTACGAACTGGGCTACACCTTCAACGGCGACTTCCTTCGCTTCGGCGCAAACTTCTACTACATGGACTACAAGGACCAGTTCGTGCAGACAGGCGCACAAAGCGACATCGGCGAGAACCTCACCACCAACATCCCCAAGTCGTACCGCATGGGCGTGGAACTGCAGCTCGGCATCGACGTCACACCCTGGCTCACGCTGGCTGCCAACACCGCCATCAGCCGTAACAAACTGAAGGACTTCGACGAGGTGGTCGAGGACTGGGACAACGGTTCGCAGACCATACACTACGACAATGCCACGCTGGCTTTCTCGCCATCCTACATCACCAATGCCTTCGCCAACTTCCACTATCGGGGACTGCAGGCCACATGGCACACCGGACTGGTCAGCCGCCAGTATCTGGACAACACCGGCAACCGCGACCGCTCGCTGCCCTCCTACGACGTGTCGAACGTGAACCTGAGCTACACGCTGCCCTGTCAGCGCACGTTAGGACTGCGTGAGGCAGTGTTCTCGCTGTCGCTGAACAACATCTTCAACCGTCGCTACGCACAGAGCGGCTGGGTCTATTCCGCCATCTACGAGAGCGGCGGCCATCCCAACGACAACCGCTACTACCAGATAGGTTTCATCCCCATGGCAGGATTCACCATTCAGGGAGGAATAACGGTGAGATTCTAAGAAGATATGAGTTTTAATCTACTTGACATCGTGACCACTGTACTCGGGCTGGCTTACATCCTGCTCGAGTACAGGGCTTCGGTGTGGATGTGGGTGGTGGGCTTCATCATGCAGGCCCTCGGCATCGTGCTTTACTATGACAAAGGCCTGTACGCCGACTGCGCTATGGAGTTCTACTATCTGGCAATGACCATATACGGCTTCTGGAGATGGATAAGAAAGCCCTTGACTCTCGACTCTAAACCTTCAGCTCTCGCTATTACCTCTTTCCCTCGTCGCCTCATTCTTCCTTGGCTCATAGGGACTGTTGCCTTGTGGATGCTCATCTATTGGCTGCTTACGACATTCACCGATTCTACCGTTCCGTTGGCAGACAGTTTTACCACTGCCCTCAGCCTACTTGGTATCTGGGCGCTCGCCCACAAGTATCTGGAGCAGTGGTTTATCTGGATTGCCGTCGATGTGGTGACCTGTGTGCTCTATGCCTATAAAGGGCTACCTTTCAAATCATCCCTCTATGCTCTTTACGTCATCATCGCTGTCTTTGGCTACTTCCGCTGGCGACGACAGATGAGTAAAGGATAGAAGACTTCACTGGTTACAATTGAATGCTCTCTATGCGGAGCTTCATCATGCCAGCAGGCACTCGAACCTCAACGACGTCGCCTGCTTTCTTGTTCAACAATGCCTGACCAATAGGCGATTTGATGGATATTTTTCCTTCACGGAGATTGGCTTCGTGTGGGTTGACGATGGTATAGGTCATGTGCATGTTGTTGTTTAGATTGGTCATCTCCACCTTACTGAGCAAACCGACGCTGTCGCTGTCGAGTCGTGATGTGTCAATGACACGAGCAAACTCCAATACTCGCTGCTTGAAACGTATGCGGCTTAGCAGCTTCGCCTGTTCACGCTTGGCAGCATGGTACTCGAAATTCTCGCTGAGGTCGCCCTTGTCGCGAGCCTCAGCAATAGCCTCTCTTACCTGAGGAAGTTCCACGCTCTCCAACTGATGGAGTTCGGCTACAAGCTTGTCGTAGCCTTCCTGAGACATATATTCAATATTTGCCATTTCTTATCTTCTTTGACTTTCCGTTTCTGCACGTTTCCACTGGTAGTAACGGTCCACAAAGTCTATCTGTTCACGGTTGGGAACCATGATGAGCGAAGCACCATTGCTGAACTGCATCGTTGTGGGTTTATCCTTGTCAAACTTCGGCCAATAGGGAAGGCCTTTACCGTTGGGGTTACCAGTCTTGGCAAAGTTCACCCAATACTGCTGGATAATCTCTGCCACAGCAGCCTCGTTGGGGAATTCGTTAGGCTTGGTCAGGAACTCACCGTTGAGGTACATAATGTCATCGGCATGGGCAACACCGCGACGACGTGGGTCTTGAGCAAAGCTGCGTGTGGAGGGCTGGGCGAGGTAGGCACTGTAGGCCGGACTCTGGCCCGTCTTGTTCTGCAGGCTGGCCCAAGCGAAGGAAGGCCATGCGAATCCCATATCACGGAAGGCATCGCCGTAAGCGTGGTATGCCTCATCGTCAGTATTGCCAGGATAGACCTTCTTGGCTTCGTCGGCAAAGGAGCCGAAAATACTCTCCACGGACTTTTGATAGTCCTCAGCCTTGATGTTACCAGGTGTGAAGAGGGCGCCCTCGTCGCTGTTGGTCATGACAATAACAGGAACGTCATTGTATTCACCTCTCTCGTAAAGACGATACTGATCATCGCAGATGACGTAGCCATCCACACAGGGCCAAAAGCCTGCAAAGCCAACGTTGCCGTCACAAAGCTCCATGGCTGACATCTTGCGCATCTGCTTGATGTTCTTCTTCTTCAGGTGTTTCTGGAAGGCGAGACCTTGCTGTTCTGCACCTTTCTGTGAGGCGTCAAGACCCAGCGAGCGAGGCTTGTCGCTCCAGGGTGCAAAGGAACCGCCACTATGACTGATGGCAGCACGGAAAAGTCCCTTGGCTAAAGGTGAAGCACAGAGCATGCTGCAACTGATGGCACCTGCCGACTCGCCGAAGATGGTCACCTTTGTGGGGTCGCCGCCAAAGTTCGTAATGTTACGCTGTACCCATTGTAATGCAAATATCTGGTCGAGCAGACCATAGTTGCCGGAGTGGCCATCAGGCGATTCCTTGGTGAGTTCCGGATGAGCCATAAAGCCTAGGGCACCAGTGCGGTACTCAATGCTAACGATAACCACACCACGACGAGCTAATGTCGTCCAGAGATCACCACCATACCATTCAGTCTGGAAGCCACCGCCATGAATCCATACCATCACGGGCAGACGGTCGTTTACAGAAATGGCGGGTGTCGCAATGCCCAAATAAAGGCAATCCTCGCTCATCATGTCTGCCGTACGTCCAGGACGTGTAGGCTGTGGTGGCAATGGTCCGTACTCATCACATACTCTCACTCCTTCCCAGGCCTTTGCCGGTTGTGGAGCACGCCAACGAAGGTCTCCGACGGGTGGGGCTGCGTAAGGAATAGCTTTATAGACTGCCAGGTCGCTGCCGTCGAGGACACCTTCCACGTCACCGGTTTCTACATGGGTTTTCAACAGGGGCTGCTGTGCTGAGGCTGTCAGACTAAGTAGCGCAATGACAACGGTAAATAGATATTTCTTCATTTTTTTGATTATTATAGGTGATTACTTGCTTTGTATGGGCACAAAGATACGAACTTTTTACGAAATACTTGCAAGATACGAATAATATTTGTACTTTTGCACGCATAAATGAACTTAAGACTATATGAAAAGAATGTTTTTTGCTGTCGTTGCATTGCTGACGACCCTCGTAGGCCAAGCCTCAACCACTCTTCCCATTCAGGGAAAGGTCATTCCTGCTGATAATCCGTATATACAGTATGTGGGACGAATTTGTTTCCAAGACCCCCAATCCCCGCGCTTCACTTTCCCAGGTGTGCAAATCAATGCACGTTTCACGGGATGCTCCCTTAAGATGTGGGCCAAGCCCAAGAGCGGCTACTTCATGGCACAGATAGACAAGGCAGAGCCCTTCAAGGTCTCCTTCATGGGTGAGCGTGACTCTGTGGTGACACTGGCTACGGCACTGCCCCAAGGTCCTCACGAGGTACGACTGATGTATGTGGTGGAGGGCTATGAACTGAAGCCAGTATTCAAAGGTTTTGTGCTCGACAAGGACGGCATGATGCTCGAAGCGCCTGCCTTGCCCGAACGTACTATAGAGTTTATAGGTAATTCTATTACTTGTGGCTACGGCAACGAGAGCATTGAGATGACCGACCCCTTCGAATATGAGACGGAGAACCATTATTTCACTTACGGACAGATGACGGCACGTGCCCTTGGCGCAGTGGCTCACGTGGTGGCCCGCAGTGGCATCGGCGTCTATCGCACCTATGGCGGTCCGAAGACGGGTACACCTGAGAATGTGATGACGACGGAGTACGAATACACCAACTTATATGACCGCTCGGAGAAGTGGGACTTCAGCCGCTACCAGCCACAGCTGGTATGCATCAACCTGGGAACCAACGACCTCTCTACTAACAACTATGACGTCAAGCTGTTCCAGCAGGCTTTCTATCGGTTTGTCAGTCAGGTGCGCGGCCATAACCCCAAGGCAAAGATAGTGCTGCTCACTGGTTCTATGATGAACGGCAAGGAACTGGAGATTGCCAAGAAGGTGCTCAACGAAATCATGGAGGATGCGCACAAGAACGGCGACAACGAGGTGTATCGCTTCGACTTCACACCCCAGAACGGCGATCTCTATTACGGAGCCTCGTGGCATCCATCCCTGTGGCAGCACCAGAAAATGGCCGGTGAGTTGACGGCATATCTCAGAACGCTGATGCACTGGTTTTGAGAAAGGTAAAAAGGTAAAAAAGTAAAAAGGTAAGAAGATAAATTGGAAAAAAAGTAAAAATCTCTCAACTCTCAACCCTCAACTCTCAACTTTTTCTTACCTTTGCAGCGTTTAAAAGGAAAAAAGATATGAAAATAGCATTAATCGGCTATGGCAAGATGGGCAAGATGATTGAGCAGATAGCCCGTGAGCGTGGCCATGAGATTGTGAGTATCATCGACATTGACAACCAGCAGGACTTTGATTCACCGGAGTTCGCCTCTGCTGATGTTGCCATTGAGTTTACGGCACCGCAGGCAGCCTACGCCAACTACCTTAAGGCATGGGCCAAGGGTGTGAAGGTGGTTAGCGGCTCGACGGGCTGGATGAAGGAGCATGGCAATGACGTGCGCCAGGCCTGTGCCAATGGCAAGACCCTTTTCTGGGCCTCGAACTTCTCTATCGGTGTGGCCATCTTCTCTGCTGTCAACCGTTATCTGGCCAAGATTATGAACGAGTTTCCGCAGTACGACGTGGAGATGGAAGAGACGCACCACGTGCATAAGCTCGACCATCCCAGTGGAACGGCCATCACACTGGCAGAGGAAATTGTGGAGCGTATTGACCGTAAGACGGCTTGGGCTGAGGACACAACCGATCCTTCGCTGTTGCGAGTAGATAATATCCGTCGTGGTGAGGTGCCAGGCATACATACCGTGCGCTATGACAGCGATGCCGATCTCATTACTATTACACACGACGCCCACAGCCGTAAGGGCTTTGCCTTAGGCGCTGTGCTGGCTGCTGAATATACAGCTCAGCATCAGGGATTGCTGACCATCAGTGATATGTTTAAATTCTAAGTTATGGAAAGAAGAGAGAAACAACAACTGAACATGAAGAAACAGTGGGTGAAGTTCATCGTCGTCCTCGTACTTTATCTGCTGTTCTTGTATTGGGTAGAGTCATGGTGGGGTCTGCTGGCCGTACCTTTCATCTTCGACATCTACATCACGAAGAAGATTAAGTGGCAGTGGTGGCGCGAGAGCGAAGGTCCCGTGCGCTTCATCATGTCGTGGGTTGACGCCCTGGTGTTTGCCCTCGTAGCCGTTTATTTCATCAACCTGTTCTTCTTTCAGAACTACGTCATCCCGTCATCGTCGCTGGAGAAGTCACTGTTGACGGGTGACTATCTGTTTGTCAGCAAGGTCTCATACGGTCCCCGCATCCCTGAGACCCCGCTTACCATGCCGCTCACACAGCATACACTGCCTGTTATCGAGTGCAAGTCATATATTGAGTGGCCCCACTGGGACTATCGTCGTGTAAAAGGCTTAGGTAAGGTGGAGCTGAACGACATCGTGGTGTTCAACTACCCGTCAGGCGATACGCTTTGCTCAGATATCCACTATCAGGCAGACGACTTCTATCGTCTGTGTTACGGTCTAGGCTATCAGGCATGGCCTAACCGTCCGAATCCCGATTCCCTTTCACTTGCACAGCGTCTGCAGTTCTTCCAGCAGGTTTATCAGACGGGACGTAAGGTTGTCGAGTCAAATGCCGGGGAGTATGGAGAGATTATGACACGTCCCACCGACCGTCGTGAGAATTATGTTAAGCGTTGTGTAGGTCTGCCAGGCCAGACACTTGAGATTAAGAATCGCATTGTTTATCTGGATGGCAAGCCCAATAAGGAGCCGGATAATGTGCAATACACCTACTGGGTGAAGCCACAGAATGTACAGTTCCCTGAGGATTTGATTGAGGAACTGGGCATCACCAACGAGGAAATCAGCATTCTGAGAGCAACAGGTTACATGCCCATGACCAAGCGCACGGTGGCAGAACTGTCGAAGCGTAAGGATTTGATAGAGAGTATCGAGGTGAATACTGATGCCGACGAGTGGGACATCTATCCCCTGAACGGCAACAAACACTGGACACGCGACAACTACGGTCCCGTATGGATTCCCAACAAGGGCGAGACGCTCATACTCAACCTCGACATCCTGCCTATTTATGAGCGTTGCATCCGTACCTACGAAGGAAACAAGCTTGAGGTGAAGAACGGCAAGATCTACATCAACGACAAGCAGACCGACCGTTACACGTTCAAGATGGACTACTACTGGATGATGGGTGACAACCGTCATAACTCTGCTGACTCCCGCTACTGGGGCTTCGTTCCTGAGGACCACATCGTGGGCAAGCCCATCTTCATCTGGTGGAGCTCCGACCCCGACCGCGGAGGCTTCGGTGGCATCCGTTGGAGTCGCCTGTTCCGCATTGTTGACAATATTAAATAAGTGCGCAATACAGTCAAAACGCTCCTTGCCTTGGCCATTGCCATTGTGGTGATGCTGTTGGTCAGGGCGGCTGTGGTTACCATCTGCTGTGTCGAAGGCGAGGCCTTGCAGCCAACGTTCCTTGCTGGCGACCGTGTGGTGGTAAACCGCTGGAGCTATGGACTGCGTATTGGAGGCAACCGCTTCCTGCACTATAACCGTCTGTGGCGACGTCCAGTGGAACGTGGCGACATTGTGGCCCTGAACGACCCCACAGACTCTACGCTTTCCATCGACGACCGTCAGTTGCTCTTTCTGCGTTGCAAGCATGTTCCAGGCGATAGAGTCAGGGTGGGAGCCAACATGCTCATCGTGCCCGGACGTGCTTCGTGTGCCGATCAGGACTATTACGTGATGGTACCTCTTTCTGAAAAGGGATTAGAGAAGAGTATTATGGTTCCTGAGGATCATATTATCGGACGTGTCGCGCTTATCATTTTCAGCCACAATCCAGCCCAACCTCTGTGGGAGGGATGGCGCACCAACCGCACTTTTGTTTGCCCATGACGCTTTCCACTACCTACTTTGGTCCAATAGAGTGGTATCAGCAGTTGTGTCGTGCCGATCTCGTCTATCTGGAAGCCTGCGAGTCATTCATCAAGCAGACCTACCGCAATCGCTGTACCATAGCGACAGCCAATGGGGTTCAGAATTTGACGGTGCCTGTGGAACATGGAGGTAGTCGGCTCATTCGCGATGTCCGTATCAGCAATCACGGCTCGTGGCGTCGTGTCCATTGGAATGCCTTGCAGTCCGCCTACAGCGAAAGCCCTTTTTTTGAGTATTATGCTGATGACCTGCGTCCTTTCTTCGAGCAGGACTATGAGTTCCTCTATGACTACAACTACGAAATCATGCAGAAGATGTTTGAACTTCTCGACATACATCCCCATGTGGAGCATACCGTTGAGTTCAGCATGGAAAACAACTTCTGCCCTCAGTCTTCAGCCTTCAGCTCCCGTCTATATTATCAGGTTTTTGCCCGCAAGCACGGCTTTCTGCCCAACCTGAGCATTCTCGACCTGTTGTTTAATATGGGACCCGAGGCTATTTTCTACCTTGTCAAATAATAAACAAGCATCGTATATGAAGAAAATTGTTTTTCTCCTATTGGTTATAATGACCACCGCAGTAAAGGCACAGAGTGTCCGCGAACTGCGTAGTTTCTTCACGGAACGTCACGTGCAGAACTTGTTTTATTACGCTCACCCGAATGCTGGAGAGTTTAATGGTGTGGAAATTAAGCAGATTACAAGCGACGAGGTTATACTCAGGGCTTCTTTTGAATCAGACTCATGGCTTTTTAGCAGTACTTACAGATGTACCATCCGCATAGAGGTGGATGGTGATAGGCACTTTACCAAAATGACTACCCGTTGCGAATCCAACAGCAGTAGCCGATGGCCTTGTTTCAAGTGGGCCACTGAGGAGCTGCAGAAGAAATGCAGGGATGCCGACCACAACCGTCGCCCCCTCAGTTTCATGGAAGATCATTTTGGCAAGCGCCTTCGTGACTTCACGGGTGAAGAAGCCATGTGTACCCTGCTAACCATTGCTTTGTATAATTACGATTATTAAAAAGAGGTAACACCTTGTGTATACCTGGGTTTAGGGAGCAAAGTGGAATGCTCACACCCCAGTTAACGCACTTCCAGTTCCTTTACGAAGCGGCCGTTGGTGGTGAAGAGCTGCAGGACGGTGAAGCGGCCACCGACTTCGGGGTCAGGGTTGTAGCGGTACGACTGCATGACGATGTAGGTCTCGTCCTCACCACAGAAGCCCACAAGGCCGGAATTGGAGGACAGTTGGCTGGCTTTTTTCGTGTTCAGGTCAATGAGGTATGACCACACGTTGCGTGCATCGGGAACACCCTCGACGATAACTTTGTTTTCACCAGGAACGAAGCGTGCCTTGTAGGCTGCGGCAATCTGCGTCAGAGGTATGCTGACCGCGTTACGGTCTTGCATGCGGTCCCAAACACTCTGTGCTGCAGGGTTGGTAACCAGCAGCCGCGTGGCCGTTTGCTGTTGCTTGTTGACAATCCAGGCGGACACGATGTCTGGCTCGTCATCTTCGTTGCCAGCGACGTCATAATTCAGATAAACCTGTTGGAAGCCGTTGTCGTCGGCTAACTGTGCAGTGGAAGGCAGGCTGTTTTGTGCCGTTGACGGCAGAACAGTCCATAGCATGAGTGCTACAAATGCAGATTTCAAGTATTTCATATTGTTCTTGTATTATGATTGTGGGTACAAAGGTAATAAAAAGTTGAGAGTTGAGTGTTGAGTGTTGAGAGATTTTTGTTTTTTTAGTACGGCGGCAGCAAATAATTTAATCTTTAATGTTTAATGTTTAATCTTTTTATTACCTTTGTCCCCATGGAACAGTTACTGCATTACGTATGGAAGCATAAGATGTACCCGCTGGGGGAGCTCACCACAACGGACGGTAGGACGGTGGAGGTGATTGACCCAGGGCTGCATAACCACAACGCAGGGCCGGACTTCTTCAACGCGAAGGTGAAGATTGACGGCACGCTGTGGGTGGGTAATGTGGAGATACACGACAAGTCGAGCGACTGGTACAAGCATGGGCACGACCACGATTCGGCCTACGACAACGTGGTGCTCCACGTGGCAGGCGTCATCGACTCGGAGGTGCAGACAACGAGTGGACAGATTCTGCCGCAGCTGCAACTGGACGTGCCAGCCAAGGTGCAGGAGCACTATGACGAGCTGCTGGAGACGGACCAGTATCCACCTTGCTACGAGATTATTCCAGAACTGTCGATGCTGACGGTTCACGCGTGGATGGCGGCCTTGCAGACAGAACGTTTGGAGCGCAAGACGGAGGACATTCGTCGTCGTGCCGAGTGCTGCAACGGCAGTTGGGAGGATGCTTACTTTGTGACGTTGGCCCGTAACTACGGCTTCGGCATCAATGGTGAGGCTTTCGAAGAGTGGGCGTACCACATTCCCTTGTCGGCTGTAGGAAAGCATCGTGATGACCTGTTCCAGATAGAGGCTATCTTCTTGGGACAGGCAGGATTACTGGAGTTGGACACCGTGCCTGCCCACTACCAGAAGGATGCGCTGAACGAAGGCTATTTCGCGAAGCTGCGTAATGAGTACCAATATTTGGCGCATAAATTCTCCCTGCAGCCTATGGATAGGAAATTGTGGCGGTTCCTGCGTCTGCGTCCGCAGAACTTCCCACATATCCGTATTGCACAGCTGGCCAACCTGTACTACGAACGTAAGGCGAACCTGTCACGGCTCATTGAGTGTAAGACTGTCAGCGAGTTGCAGGAGATGATGCGAACGCATGTCACACCTTATTGGGAGACCCATTACACTTTTGGTTCGGAGAGTGCATCGAACGGTAAGAACCTGTCGCCCTTCTCACTGAATCTGCTGATGATCAATACGGCCATCCCCATGCTCTTTGCCTATGGGCGCCATGCATCGAAGGAAGAGCTTTGTGACCGTGCCTTTGACCTCTTGGAGCAGTTGCGAGCTGAGGAAAACTACATCATCCGCATGTGGCGTAAGTGTGGCTTGGAGGTCAGGAATGCGGGTGATTCGCAGGCGCTGATACAACTGAAGAAAGAATATTGCGACCGCAAGGATTGCCTACGCTGTCGTTTTGGTTATGAATATCTGAAAAGGAAATGAACTACATTTTTGAAACACGCATGGAAGTGCGTGACTATGAGTGTGATATTGAGGGTATTGTGAACAATGCCAACTATGTGCATTACTGTGAGCATACGCGTCACTTGTTCCTGCAGCAATGCGGACTAAGCTTTGCCGACATGCATGCGAAGGGTGTGGATGCTGTGGTGGCCCGTATGCAGCTGCAATACAAGGTGCCGCTGCGTCCAGACGACGTGTTCTGGTCGCGGCTGAACCTTAAGAAGGAAGGCATCAAGTACGTGTTCTATCAGGACATCTACCGTGCTGCCGACGAGAAGCTCTGTTTCCGTGCGCAGATAGAACTGGTATGTCTGGTGAACGGACGACTCGGCAATAGTGAGGATTACGACAAGGCGTTTGAAAAGTATATCAATCATGAGTGACAGTTTAGGAGAGCAACTATATGCTATGGCGCTGACGCGCTTGAGCGGATTCAGCGGACAGCAGGCTCTGCAGCTATACCGTGAGCTGGGGTCTGCCACTGCCATCTATGAGCATCGTAACGACATTCGCGATGTGCTTGATGACTGCTCGCCGCGACTGGTGGCTGCCCTGAAGAACTGGGGCGACGCGCTGCGACGTGCTGAGGTGGAACAGACGTTCTGCCAGCAGCACAAAATCAAGGTGCTGACCCCTAACGATGCCGACTATCCGCAGCGGCTCAACGAGTGTCAGGATGCACCCCTTGTGCTCTACTACATGGGTTCGGCCGATCTCAACCAGTTGCATGTTATTAATATAATAGGTACGCGACGCTGCACCCAGTACGGACAAGACCTGATAGCTCGTTTTGTACGTGACCTGCATCAGCTGTGTCCGCAAGTGCTCATTGTCAGTGGTTTGGCTTACGGTATTGACATTTGTGCCCATCGCCATGCGCTGGAGCAAGGCTTTGAGACGGTGGGTGTGCTGGCACATGGGCTGGATCAGATTTATCCCACACGCCATAAGGAGACGGCCAAAAAGATGTTGGAACAGGGTGGATTGCTGACGGAATACATGACACAGATGGAACCGCTGCCAGGCAACTTTGTCAGTCGCAACCGCATCGTGGCTGGCATGAGTGATGCTACGATTCTGGTTGAAAGTGCAGCAAAGGGTGGGGGACTCATCACCTGTAGCATAGCCCGCAGCTATAGCCGCGACGTGTTTGCCTTCCCTGGAGCCGTAGGGGCACCTTACAGCGAGGGCTGCAACCGTTTGATTCGTGACAACGGTGCAGGGCTCATTACCTCGGCAGATGATTTTGTGAAGGCGATGGGCTGGCAGACAATCGAAGATAAATCCGAGCCTGTGGAGCGTCAGTTGTTTGTTGACCTCACGCCAGAAGAGCAGCAGGTGGTCAACATTTTGCAACAGAATAACGATCTGCAGCTGAACATGCTCTCCGTTCAGGCAAATATCCCTATCGGTCAGCTTACGGCCTTGCTCTTCCAAATGGAGATGAAGGGCATCGTCAAGGCGTTGGCAGGAGGAACGTACCATTTGTTTAGTTGAGAGTTGAAAGTTTAGAGTTGAGAGATAAGAGATGAAGATAGGGAATATTGACTTGGGTGAACGCCCGTTGTTTCTGGCTCCGATGGAGGATGTGACGGACATTGGGTTCCGCCTGTTGTGCAAGCGTTATGGCGCAGCGATGGTCTATACGGAATTCGTGTCGGCAGAGGCATTGGTGCGTAACGTGAACAGCACAGTGAAGAAGCTCACTATCAGCGACGAGGAGCGGCCGGTAGGTATTCAGATCTATGGACGTGATACTGCCTCGATGGTGGAGGCTGCCCGCATCGTGGAGGAGGCGCATCCTGACGTTATCGATCTGAACTTCGGCTGTCCGGTGAAGAAGGTGGCCGGCAAGGGTGCAGGAGCAGGTATGTTGCAGAACATCCCATTGCTGCTGGAGATAACACGTGAGGTGGTGAAGGCTGTCAACGTGCCTGTCACTGTGAAGACACGTCTGGGTTGGAATCAGGAACAGCTGATAATTACCGAACTGGCAGAGCAACTGCAGGATTGTGGCATTCAGGCGCTGACCATTCACGGACGTACACGCTCGCAAATGTACACAGGCGAGGCCGACTGGACGCTGATAGGCGAAGTAAAACGCAATCCGCGCATCCATATCCCCATCATTGGTAATGGTGACATCCATTCGCTGGCAGAGGCCGATGCTGCCTTCGAGCAATATGGTGTGGATGCTGTGATGATTGGCCGCGCCACATTTGGCTGTCCGTGGATATTCTCACGTCGTGAGCTGTCGCTTGACGAGAAAATCAATGTTCTCAAAGAGCAGCTACGCATCAATGTGGAGCGTATTGACGAGTACCGTGGCATCCTGCATACGCGCCGCCATCTGGCTGCCAGTCCCGTCTTCAAGGGCATTCCAGACTTCCGCCAGACACGTATCGCCATGCTCCGTGCCACCAAGGTTGATGAGCTACTGGCTATCATTGATGAGGCTCATGAACGGTTGCTTGCAAAATGAAGGATATAGCCCCTTTTAAGCAGAAAACTTGGAAATCATTTGGTTATTCGCTTACTAATTTGTATATTTGTACCCAAATATGTAAAAACTAAAAAATTCTATTATGAAAGCATCAGGATTCTTGAACATTATCTTAGGCGCCGCACTCATAGGTGTGGGAGTTTTGTATATCAATAGTCAGAAAGATACGACAATAAACGAGGAAAAAACTGTGGTGACAAGCGAATCGGCAGATGCCGTACTGAAAAATATTGCCACGCGTACCTCTGTGCGTGTCTTTAAGAAAGATGCCGTACCCGATGAACTTATTACAAAACTTCTGCATGCCGGAATGGCGGCTCCCACAGCGCTTAATGCTCAACCTTGGCATTTTATTGTCATCCGTGACCAGGGTTTGTTGAGTTCACTCTCTGTGGCCAGCCCATACATGGGCCTACTGTCTGATGCTCCGCTGGCCATTGCTGTTTGTGGTAACCTTCAGAAGAAGGCACAAGCAGAGGAAGGAATCTACTGGGTTCACGATGCCTGTGCTGCTACAGAGAATATTCTCCTAGCTGCACATGCCTTGGGATTAGGTGCCACATGGACAGGCTCCTATCCTGTTGAGGGTCGTTACAAGTTGGCACAGAAGGTGCTTTCGTTGCCTGAAAGCCTGATACCCGTCAGCATCATTGCCATAGGCTATCCTGCTCTGCCTGTAGAACCAAAGGACAAGTGGAATCCACAGAACGTTTCGTATCAGTAAAGATCAGTAACTCTTATTGACGGACAAAACTGCCGAAGTAGCCAAGGCAAACGTCACGCCATTCGCGGGCATCGCGTACCTGCTGCTGTAGGCGTTCATCGACTTCACGCCAACGTTGCTCATCAACGTAGGGCTTCATCTGCTGCCATACGGACTGAATAAGTAATACCTGCTTCACGCCCGTATTATATCTCTCCTGCATGAGCTCCCATAGGGTTATGGAGTCGTACACCTCGTAGTTCCAGGGCACGTGGTGGAACCACAACAGGTAATCCTTCGGACAGCTCTCGATGTTTTCGAACATTCTGGCGACGTCTGGACGATACTGCGCAGTAGCACCTGTTCCTGTGGCGACGGTGCGGTCGAAACCTACGCCTAGCGAATCAGCCTTGTGATAATAGACGGGGCACCACTCCAACGGGTAATTCGCCTTGAAACCATCAGGCTCAGGACCCATATGGTGGTCAAACTTAAAGATATGGTGCAGACCGATTGGCATCATATAGTTCACACATGCCTCACGGCTTATTAACATGGAAGTCATCATTTTGCTGTTAAGTACTTCGTCCATGTCGAACGTCTGCTCAAGCCACTCCAAGGCGATACCGTCCGAGGTCTGGTGTGGGTTCCATGCTAATCGACCGAAAGCATACCAGTTGGCTTGCGAGAAGTGATGGCCGCACCAGTTGCGGTCCAGTCCGATGTTGGCTACGCCGGCAATGCCTTTCAGCTTTTCCGGTTGCACGAATGTGAAGAACTCATGCCACATCTCGCCGAGATATACCAAGTGCTTCGACTGGCCTGTATATTCTTGCGTAATCTGCAACTCCACCATGTTGGGAGTGCGGATTATCTGGTCGAAAATGGGACTATACGGCTCACGCGGCTGGAAGTCGAGCGGACCGTTCTTTGTCTGCAAAATGACATTCTCACGGAACAGTCCGTCCAAAGGCTTGAACTCGGAAACGGCCTGTTTCACACGGTCCTCGCCCTTGTGGTTGGCACCATAAACAAAGCAGCGCCACATGACAATGCCGCCATGAGGCTTCAGGGCGTCAGCCAGCATGTTGGCACCCTCGGCGTGGGTACGGTGATAGTCGCCAGGTCCAGGCTGTCCTTCGCTGTTTGCTTTCACGAGGAAACCGCCGAAGTCAGGAACCAATTTGTAAATCTCATTTGCCTTTTTCTGCCACCAGGCAGCCACCTCCGGCGCCAGCGGGTCTGCGGTCTCGGTGTCGCCGAGTGCCATAGGCGAGGCGAAGTTGATGGAGAGATAGACGCGGATGCCGTAAGGTCGCAGGATGTCTGCAATCTGTTTTACTAACTGCAGGTAAGGAGCGGTGAGCATCTTCGGTGAGGCATTCACATTATTCAGTACCGAGCCGTTGATGCCTATAGAGGCGTTTGCACGCGCGTATTCCTCTATTAATTGAGAATTGACAATTGATAATTGAGAGTTATCATCGTTCCAGAAGATGCTCTTGCCGGCATAGCCGCGCTCAATGCTTCCGTCGAGGTTGTCCCAATGGTTCAGCAGGCGTAGCTTGTAGAAGGGAGCCTGATGTCCATTTTCATCGGTTTGTTCTGCATTTATACCTGTCAATGTCTCGCTGTACTGCATGGCCAGTAGGCGGTAAACACCATAGAGCAGTCCGATGTCATGGTGTGCACGAATGGTGGTGCTGCCCTGTTCGTCAGTTTGCAGCGTAAATCCCTCGTCATCAGGCAGCGACTTGTCAATGCGTAGTGTCACCTCCTGGCTTTTGGAGAACATCCGCAACTCACGCACGGCAATGTCGATGGTGGGGGTGGTGACGTTCTCATGGCCTCCACGTACGGCAGGTGGGATGATGACATTCACTTTCGCCGTGTTTAGCGTGTCGTAACGTAGCCATAGACGGTGTCCGTCCTCAGCCGATGTGGAAAGAAAGGGGAAAAGGGAAACAACGAATAACAGTCCTATTATTTTCTTCATATTTACTCTTTTTGTTTTCGGGTTAGTAAAAAGATGGTGCAAAAATACAAAAATTAATTATCTTTGCAAGCAAAAAAGTGAATAATATCAGATTATTATGTATATTTGCAGCAGAATTCTGCTAATCTGAAGGAAGATGAAGAAAATAATCTTGCTGATGAAGTGCCTGTCGTGGATATTGCCCGCGCTTTGTCTGCTGACAATGGGCTGCCAGCAGCAGGAGCAGATGCCAGAGGAGAATGCAGTCTATTACTGGCGTACGGAGTGGGGGCTTGACTCTGTGGAGTCTGACTTTCTGGCCCGATATGATATTCAAAAGGTGTATTGCCGCTACTTCGATGTGGTGATGGCTGACGGCAACCCTATGCCGAATGCGACGATGGCGTTTGAAGCGAAGGTTCCAGAAGCGCTCTGCATTGTGCCTACTGTCTATATCACGGAAGACTGCATGCATCAGCCGCATGAAGGACTTGCACGGAAACTGGTAAACAGGATTGTGCAGATGAACGAAACGAATGACGTCAAGAACGTCAACGAGATACAGATAGACTGTGACTATACGTCAAAGAGCCGCCAGACGTACTACGATTTTCTGGCGGAGGTGAGGGAAGAGACCCGAAACCACGGTATGCGCCTTTCCACAACCATTCGTCTGCATCAGCTCTCGATGAAGGAGCCACTGGCAGACTATGGGGTGCTGATGATCTACAACACGGGCGACCCACGGAAGTTTGCAGAGCGAAACCCCATTCTCGACATGCGCGACGTGGAGCCTTACCTGCGTTACCTGCACGAATACCCCCTGCCATTAGCTGCGGCTTATCCAGTCTTTCTATGGCAGCGCACTGTTCACGGAGTGCATATTGAGCACATGGTGACTGCCGACGAAATACTGCGTGTGAAGGAGGCCGTTGAAGAGAGACGTCCAGAGCTGCGCCGCACCATACTTACTTATCATTTAGACAACGAAAATATAAAAAGATATAAACCTGAAACTTATGAAGCGATTTATCATCATTAGCTTATTAGCTGTTTTAACGGTACCATCGTTTGGCTGCCTGTGGATAGACACCGACAACTATTATCTGTTCAATATCTGCAACGGAGAAAATTTTGCAGAGCGTGCAGACAAGATAACCCGAGATAACTGGAAGGCCTATCTCGGCATTGATGAATTCTGGTGGTTCGATGCCGACAAGATCATCAAGTTTGCTCAGGAAAAGAACGACGCGCTGATGGTCAGTTATGTGCAGAACCTTGTCAAGTATATTGACTGTGCTAATTCTGTGAAACAGGAGCGTTGGGAATACCCCACCAAGGCAGAGTTGGCCAAGCGCAAACAGACGCTCATGGCGATAAGGACCTATGCACAAAGTAAGCTGAAGACCCGACTACGCAGTCAGCACGCCCTGCTCTTCATGCGCTGTAATATGCTGCTGGGACGTCATGCCGAGAATGTGACTTTTTGGGTCAATACGGCTAGCCAGTACATAGAGAGTATCTATCGTGATATGATGAGGAACATCTATGCAGGTGCTTTGCTGAAGACGGGCAGCCCTGAAATAGCCGGACAGATCTTTGCCGAGCAGAATGACTGGAGTAGTCTGATGACGCAATACTATAAGAAGCGTACGTATGCAGACATCCGTAAGGAATATCTGCGTGACCCCAACTCCGCCGTGCTACCTTTCTTGTTGCAGGACTTTGTAAACAATGCCCAGGAAGCATTTGACGGAGGTTTTCCTGGCAAGCTTTTCGTTCGTACCATCGAACAGGTTGAAGCCCGTCAGATGATGCAGTTTGCAGGTCAGGTGACCCGTGAGGGTAAGACACAGAATCCTGCTCTCTGGAAGAGTGTTCAGGCTTGGCTGGAATATCTTTTTGGAAGTAAGCAGCAGGCACTGGCTGAGGTGAACGAGGCTGTCACGCTTGATGGTACAGACCGTATCAAGGATAATGCCCGTGCGCTGCGGTTTTACATTGCTTCTGCTCAGACCCCGCTAAGCGGTCAGTTCGATGACTATGTAGCAGGTGAGCTGGATTGGCTGATGAGCATGAGAGGAGACGACTATTACGGACGTGTGATGAACCGTGTGGTAAAGCAGGTCTTAGTTGAAAAATACGGCAATGCCGGACGTCAGCAGACGACTCTGGCTTTGTTAAAGTCTATTGGTTCCTATGAGTTCCAGTATTATATGGATACGGTAAGGGTAGAAGGCTTACAGGCATATATGGACTACGTCAAAACACCTGCTACGACTAAGCTCGACCGTTTCCTGAAAGCAAATCAAGACGTCAGCGAAGATACCATGAATGACCTCATGGGAACGAAATACTTGCGTCTCTGTCAGTGGGAGAAGGCATTGCCTTGGCTTGAGCGCGTTCCTTTGTCTTATTATAATGAGCGGGGTTACAAGCTTTATGCCGCTTTGAGAAACTACAATGTGGAGCCGTGGGTGAAGCGTCAGTGGCTTCCGGAATACATAGATGGTGGTTCCGATATTCGTCTGCAATCGAATCCGAAGGTAGCGTTTGCCCGTGAGATGTTACAGATGGAAGGTGAGCTCAATGTCCTTTCTGCCCAGTCACGTCAGCAGCGTTACTATGATTTGGCTGTACGTTATGCCCAGGCCAGCTTTACGGGTGACTGCTGGTTCCTGATGCGTGACGGAAAGAGTGCCTATGACGAGGTGCGCGCCAATGAGGTTGACCTTGCTGCTAAGGCGAAAGACTATCTGCAGCAGGCATTGCCGACGAAGGACCGTCAGCTGAAGGAGCGTGTGCTCTTTGCCTTGTCTTATGTTTATTTGAACCCTGACCGTTGGTGCTCCTTTGAGTGGAACAGTGAAACAGCCGACCTTGTCCGCATATCTCAGCCGGAGACAGCACAATACAAGGCTTTTGCTTCTTTAGCAGATTTTGAACGGACGAATGGCTCACGTCCCAGTGAGTATGTTTCGCGTTGCGATGAGTACATTCAGTTTGAAAAACAGTATAAAAGCCGTTGAACGAGGTAACCCAGGAGTTTATTCGTCAGCATCGTGAAGACGACGTGCGTCAGCTGGCGTTGAAAGGAAAGAGTAGGGGGGAGGTTGACCTTCCCCTTGCCTTGCAACAGATAGCAGGTTGGCAAACAGCCCGTCGTAAGCTGCCGTTGTGGGCAGCTTGCGACGGGTTGTTATATCCGCCACACCTGAACATGGAGCAATGCTCCAGCGAACAGACGGCACGTTATAAGGCAGGGCTGGCTGGTGGGGGGAGGTGTTTCGTTGATCTGACAGGCGGTTTGGGCGTTGACTTCTATTTCATGTCACAGGGTTTTAAACAGCGTATTTATGTCGAGCAGCAGGAACATCTATGTGACATTGTCCGTCACAACTTTGCCCTTTTAGGTCTTGACTGTTCTGTAGTCTGTGGTTTGGCCGCAGATGTCCTGACTCAGTTCGACCACGCCTCTGTCATTTTTCTGGACCCAGCCCGCCGTGACCAACATGGGGCACGTACTTACTCCATACAAGACTGCACGCCTAATGTGCTAGAACTGCGCGACTTGCTTTTACAGAAAGCAGACCGCATTATCCTTAAACTGTCGCCTATGCTTGACTGGCACAAGGCGGTTGAGGATCTCGGAAATGTCAGCGAGGTACATATTGTCAGTGTGCAGAACGAGTGTAAGGAACTGCTGCTGGTGCTTCAACGTGTGCAGTCTGCCCCTTTGCGTCTGGTTTGCGTCAACGATAACTCCGTTTTCGAGCCGAGTCCTACCGTAGGACCAAAACGGTCCTACCGTGGGACCAAAACGGTCCTGCCGTGGGACCAAAACGGTCCTACCGTAGGACTCTTGGAGGGGAGAGAGGGTTCTGTTGCCTTTTCATACCTCTACGAGCCGAATGCCAGCATCATGAAGGCTGGATGTTTCGATGAAGTTGCTGATTTTTATCATGTTTGCGAACTCTCAGCTAACTCTCACCTCTTTACTTCCGACCATGAGATAACAGACTTTCCTGGTCGTGGTTTCCGTGTTGAGGCTGTTTCTTCCATGAATAAGCGTGAATTAAAGACTGTCTTACAGGAGGTTGATCGTGCCAATATTACCGTACGGAACTTCCCGATGAGTGTGGCGGAGTTGCGTAAACGTCTTCGTTTAAAAGAGGGTGGGGATGTGTATATTTTTGCTACAACCGTGTCGGACGGGGCTCATCTGCTTTTCATTTGTCGCAAAATAGTTTAAAAAAACGACAGTTTATTTTGTGTTTCCCCCTATTTTTATTATTTTTGCATCGTTTTATAAGCTTATAATGCATGTCATCAGTAGAAATCAGAAAAGTTACAGATAAGAAGAGTCTTGAGGCTTTTATACAGTTTCATTACGATTTATATAGGGGGAATCAGTATGATGCTCCCAATTTGCATAGTGACGAAATCCATACACTCAGCAAAGACAAGAATGCTGCTTTTGAGTTTTGCGAGGCAGAATATTTTCTGGCTTATCGCGACAACAAGGTGGTTGGTCGTGTCGCCGGCATCATCAACCACCGTGCCAACGAGCGTTGGGAACGTAAGAGCGTTCGTTTCGGATGGATTGACTTCATTGACGACATTGAGGTGTCGCGTGCCTTGTTTGATGCAGTGATTGAATGGGGTCGCAGCAAGGGTATGACGGAGATTGTGGGACCGTTGGGTTTCACCGACATGGACCCAGAGGGAATGCTGATAGAGGGCTTTGACCAGTTGGGTACGATGGCTACCATCTATAATTATCCGTACTATCCCCAGCACATGGAACAGTTGGGTGGCTGGATGAAGGACAATGACTATGTGGAGTACAAGCTCATTGTGCCCAAGGAGGGCATGCCGGAGAAGTTTCGCAAGGTAGCTGAGATGGTCATGAAACGCTACAACCTGCATCCCATGCACCCCAAGCGCAGCCAGGTGTTTGGTAAGGAGCAATATGGCCGTAAGGTGCTTGACGTGGTTAACAAGTCGTTTGGCCATCTGTATGGTTATTCGCAGATGACGGAGCGTCAGATTGACGAATATCTGAAGATGTACTTCCCCATGCTTGACATGGATATGCTTTGCCTGATTGAAGACTGGAACACGCCCAATCATGAGGTGATAGGTGTGGGTATCAGCATTACCAACATGACCCGTGCCCTGCAGAAGTGCAAGAACGGACGGCTTTGGCCTTTCGGCTGGTGGCACTGTATGAGGGCGCTGAAATTTCACAAGGCGGAGTGTCTGGACCTGATGCTCATCGGCATCCTGCCTGAATACCAACAGAAGGGTGCCAATGCCCTGCTGTTCTATGATCTCATCCCTTGGTATCAGAAGTTTGGGTTTAAGTGGGGCGAGACCAATGTTGAAATGGAAACCAATGAGAAGGTGCAGAGTCAATGGCAGTACTTGGAGCACGAACAACACAAGCGCCGCCGTTGTTATAAGAAGAATCTTTGAAGACTATGAGTGAAGAAGCTACTATCCTGAAAGAGAACGAAACTGTAAGATATGAAGACGACAATATCCGACACTTGTCGGATATGGAGCATGTGCGTACCCGTCCCGGCATGTATATTGGTCGTCTGGGCGACGGATCATTGCCCGAGGACGGTATCTATGTGTTGCTGAAAGAAGTCATTGACAACAGTATTGACGAATTCAAGATGAAAGCAGGCGACCGTATTGAGATTACGGTTGATGAGCAGTTGCGTGTATCGGTACGTGACTACGGCCGAGGCATTCCGCAGGGCAAGCTCATTGAGGCTGTTAGCGTACTGAATACGGGTGGTAAGTATGATTCAAAGGCATTTAAGAAGAGTGTCGGACTGAATGGCGTAGGTGTGAAGGCCGTCAATGCCTTGAGCTCTCATTTTGAGGTACGTAGTTTCCGTGACGGCAAGGTGCGCAAGGCTACTTTCGAGTGTGGCGTCCTAACCAGTGACATGACCATCGACACCCAGGACGAGAACGGCACCTATATCTACTTCGAGCCGGACAATACATTGTTCCTGAACTATCAGTTCCATGACGACATCGTGGAGAACATGTTGCGCAATTATACCTATCTGAACACAGGATTGACCATCATGTATAATGGACGTCGCATCTTGTCACGACACGGACTGGAAGACCTGCTCAGCGACCGCATGACCAATGATGCCCTCTATCCTATTGTCCACCTGAAAGGGGAAGACATAGAGATTGCCTTTACTCACGCCAATCAGTATGGTGAGGAATACTACTCGTTCGTCAACGGACAGCATACCACGCAGGGCGGTACTCACCAGAGTGCTTTCAAGGAACATATTGCCAAGACTATTAAGGACTTCTTTGGCAAGTATGAGTATGGCGACATCCGTACTGGTATCGTGGCAGCCATTGCCATCAATGTGGAAGAGCCAGTCTTTGAGAGTCAGACCAAGATTAAGCTGGGTTCTACGCTGATGGCTCCCGATGGTGAGACCATCAATAAATATGTGGGTGATTTCATCAAGCAGCAAGTGGATAACTACCTGCATATTCATAGTGACGTGGCAGAGGTCATTGAGCAGAAAGTCAAGGAGAGTGAACGCGAACGCAAGGCGATGGCTGGTGTGACAAAGCTGGCTCGTGAACGTGCGAAGAAGGCGAATCTGCATAACCGCAAGTTACGTGACTGTCGCATCCATTTCAGCGATGTGAAGAACGAGCGCAAGGAAGAGTCGAGCATCTTTATTACCGAGGGTGACTCTGCCAGCGGAAGTATCACCAAGAGCCGTGATGTCAACACGCAGGCCGTCTTCTCGTTAAGGGGTAAACCCCTGAACACTTTCGGACTGACCAAAAAAGTGGTCTATGAGAATGAGGAGTTCAATCTGCTGCAGGCAGCCCTTGATATTGAAGAAGGCCTTGACACCTTGCGTTATAACAAGGTGATTGTGGCTACCGATGCCGATGTTGACGGAATGCACATCCGTCTGCTCATTATCACGTTCTTCCTGCAGTTCTTCCCTGACCTCATCAAGAAAGGACACGTCTATGTGCTGCAGACCCCTCTGTTCCGTGTACGCAACCGTCGTACCAAGATCAAAGGCGCCAAGGCCAAGGACAAGGGAGCGAAGGGCGACTTCGTCACCCGTTACTGTTATAGCGAGGAAGAGCGTTTGGCAGCCATCAAGGAGCTGGGTCCTGATCCTGAGATTACACGATTCAAGGGACTGGGTGAGATTTCACCTGAAGAGTTTGCCGGCTTCATAGGTCCTGATATGCGTTTGGAGCAGGTGACGTTGCACAAGACCGATCAGGTGCAGAAACTCCTGGAGTACTATATGGGTAAGAACACGATGGAACGGCAGAACTTCATCATTGACAACCTCGTCATTGAGGAAGATCGCCCAGAGGAAGATATTTATGACTAATCTGAACACAAGCTATATGAAGACCAAGTTATTCGTGGTGGTATTGCTGCTTGTTGCCATGAGCAGTACCGCACAGGTAAAAGTGAATCGGAACAGGAATACCCCGATACAGAAGTTGCTCAATGTTGAGATGGCTATCAATCAGCTATATGTTGATAGTGTGGATGAAGGGAAACTGGTGGAAGACGCCATCCGTGGCATGTTGAAAAGTCTTGACCCCCATTCGTCGTATGCCACAAAGGAGGAGGTGAAAGCCCTGCAGGAACCGCTCAATGGTAATTTCGAGGGTATTGGCGTAGAGTTCAACATGATTGAAGATACGTTGCTGGTTATTCAGCCTGTGGTTGATGGTCCTTCTGAGAAGGCTGGTATTCTTGCTGGTGACCGCATCGTCAGTGTCGATGGCACTTCCATTGCTGGTGTAAAGATGTCGAAGGAGGAGATTATGCGTCGTTTGCGTGGCCCCAAGGGTACAAAGGTTCGTTTGGGTATTCGTCGTCAGGGATTTAACGAGGAGCTGATGTTTACTGTTAAGCGCGACAAGATTCCTCTGAAGTCTGTCATTGCTTCTTATATGCTTCGACCTGGTGTGGGTTATATTCGTATTGGCAATTTTGGTGCTACAACGTATGATGAGTTTATGGAGAGCCTGCAGAAGTTGCAGAAAGACGGCATGAAGAGTCTGGTGCTCGACTTGCAGGAGAATGGCGGAGGATATATGAAGGCTGCCGTTGATGTGGCTAATGAATTCTTGCAAAGCCGTGACCTTATTGTTTATACCGATGGTCGCGAGCGCTCTGAATACCGCGCTAAGGGCAATGGTCGTTTCCGTACGGGGACACTCATTGTATTGGTCGATGAATATACAGCCTCGGCAGCAGAGATTGTCACTGGTGCCATTCAGGATCAGGATCGTGGACTCGTGGTAGGCCGACGTACGTTTGGAAAGGGATTGGTGCAGCGTCAGATAACGTTGCCAGACACCTCGATGATTCGTCTCACCATTGCCCATTACTATACGCCTGCTGGTCGTTGTATCCAAAAGCCTTATGTAAAAGGACAGGGTGAAGACTATGCCCAGGACATGCAGAACCGTCTGCGTCGTGGTGAGTTGATGAATGCAGACAGTATTCATTTCGCCGACTCTTTGCGTTACTATACTTTGCGTCAGCATCGCATAGTATATGGTGGCGGTGGTATCATGCCCGACCACTTTGTGCCGCTTGACACCACTATTTATACCCGTTTCCATCGGGCTTTGCAAGCGCGAAATCTTGTCATCAACGCCAATCTGCGTTATGTAGATGATCATCGTCGTGAGCTCAAGAAGCAGTATGGCAGTTTTGACGTTTTCCGCAAGACGTTTGAGATTCCACAGTCTGTCGTTGACGGTATTCTGGAGGAAGGCGAGAAGCTTGACATCAAACCGCAAAACAAGAAGGAACTGCAACAGACACTCCGTTACATGAAACTACAACAGAAAGCACTCGTAGCACGTGACCTTTGGGGTATGGACGAGTACTTTGCCATCATGAATGAAAGCAGCCCAATTGTACAAGAAGCTGTCAAGTTGTTAGAGTAAGAGTTTACAACTGTTCCTGCTCCACAAATTCACAGGGAATCCAGTGAATAAAGGTGCTACCGATGCCCGTCTCAGTTTCAAGGCGCATGTTTCCTTTGGCTGCATGAACAATAGCTGCGCAAATGCTCAGGCCAAGGCCAGGAACGTCACTTTGCAGGAAGGTGTTTTTCTCTTGTAGCAGGGCAAAAATGTTTTCCCGCAATTCAAGTGGCACACCACTTCCTGTATCTATGACATCGATGCGCAGTCCGTCCCGTTCCTTGCCATCGGTGTCATAGTTTGTTTCCCGCCGATAGCTGAGTGTGATGAAACCACGTTCCGTATGTTGCGCAGCATTCCGAAGTTTATGCATAACAACGGTACGCATTTGGTTAGGGTCGAGTACGGGATGCAGATTGGCAGGTCCTTTTACCACAATCTCAACGCCTTCCCTAATGCTGGGTTTAATGGCGTCGGCGAACTCTTCCATCAGTTTGCGTAAGTCAAGTGTAACACGGTCAAAGTGAATGTTGTTACCCTCAATGGCCGAAAGTTGTATCAGCTCGTTGATAAAGTAAAGCAGCTGCTCGCCGTTCTGATGTATGGATTCCAACAGTTGCTTTTTATCTTCTTCTTCCAATAAACTGGAAGAATCTGTACGCATAAGGTCAGAAAAGCCGATAATGGCATTGAGTGGTGTGCGTAGTGCGTGGCTTACGTTTTGTAGGAAGACCGTTTTGATTTGCTCGCTGCGTCGGGCGGCCTGTTCTGCTTTTTCTGCTTTCATACGACTGCGAATAGCAGTCTGTTCGCTCTCCAGTGCGCGCTGTTCGTTGCGTTGAGCCTCCATCTCACTCTGCTGTGCCCGTTCTATTTCCTGTTTTAGTTTCCTTCGACTCTGTATCTGCAAGAAGATGACAACGAGTAGGAATGACACGACGGTAAGGCCTACAAGGACCTTTGCCCAACGTGGAACATGAAATGCGTTGAAAGGAGTCGTCACATCATGGCCATAGACTTCGTCAATAATACCCTCAGATTCCATTTTAATCAGCTCAGCATTGATGAGGTCAATAAGCGGTTTAGAGTGGCTGACGTAACAATACTCACGAGGAGCAAGTGTCATATTTTCGGCTGTCAGGTTGTTCAGCTGATTATTTTCTATGAGAAAATGTGCTTGATAACGAAAACAGATGATGGCATCGTACTTTCCTTTTGACAACTCATTGAAGGCCTGTGGCAAATCCTCAACGACATGCATGATGGCACCGGCATTGGTAAGCGTGTCCGTCACAGGTCTTGATTCCATGTATGCAATATGTTTTCCCTTGAGACTACTACGCGCACCTATTTTGTTACTGTCATCCTTACGAAAAACAATCTGGTAATATAAGCGAAATACTGCTCGCGAATAGTTTGTAATGTTTTTGCGATAGGGTGAATAGACCATCATGCCCAAGTCAACGCGTCCTTGTAGGACGTCTTCAGCAATGTTATGCCAAGTGTTTGGGCTATAGGAAAAGGGAATGTCGAGGCGTTCCATCAGCTTTTGTGTGAACTCGACGTCAAGACCTTGTGGAATACCATCCTTGCTGACATATTCCAGCGGGGCATAGTCCATGTCAACGCCAAAAATCAGCGGGTGAGACTTCGAATACCCAAGATTGTCAGCAGAGGAATTCGTCGTTATTGCAATAATCAGCAATAGGGTTGCAAAGAATTTACGTCTCATAGGCAAAAGCTCTGTTATGGTTGTTTTGTTATCAGCCGAGAATCTGCTCGGCATGCTCTTTGGTCTTCACCTGTTTACCTGCAAAAATCTGTTCAATAACACCTTCTCCATTGATGATAAAGGTGGTGCGGATAGTTCCCATGTTTTTCTTGCCATACATATTTTTCTCGCCCCACGCACCCATAGCTTCCAACAGTGTGTGATCTACATCTGCAATCAAGGGGAAAGGAAGTTCATACTTCTCTTTGAACTTTTGATGTGAGGTAGCGGAGTCCTTGCTGACACCCACCACCTCATAGCCTGCTCCTTGTAACGCTACATAATGGTCGCGTAGGCTGCAAGCTTCAGCAGTGCAGCCGCTTGTGTTGTCTTTTGGATAGAAGTACAGCACCAGTTTTCTACCTTTGTAGTCACTCAGACGGATATCCCGTCCCTGTTCGTCCTTGCCCAGTATCTCGGGCGCTCTGTCACCAATGTTCATAATCAATTAGCTTTTTCGTTGGCTATGCTCGCGCATATAGTCACGTGGTGACAGACCGTAGAATCGTTTAAAGATGGTGGAGAATGATGCGGAATTATTGAATCCACAGGCATACATCACCTCGGTAATATTCATGTTTTGGTTCGCCAACAGATGCGCAGCTTGTTTCAGTCGGATGTTACGGATAAAGTCATGAGGTGTCTGGCCTGTAAGCTCCTTCATTTTTCGATGCAGGTGAACACGGCTGATACCAACTTCGTCGGCAATGCCATCGACGCTGAGGTCAGAGTTGCTCAGATTCTTGTTGATGACTGTCATCACACGTTCTAACAGCTTATCGTCAGGTGACTTAAGTTGTACGTCTTCCACTTGCTCCTCTAGTTGGTCGTTGCGGCCGAACTTCAGTTTCAGCATACGGTGTGTATGGATGAGGTTAATGATGGTGCGGCGAAGGATGTCCATATTGAATGGTTTGACAATATAGGCATCGGCGCCAGTCTCCAGACCTTCTAACTGATCCTCATCACGGTTTTTGGCTGTTAGCAAGATAACAGGAATATGACTTGTTCCTGAGTTTGCTTTAACCTTCGAACAGAGGGTCTTACCATCCATCTCAGGCATCATAATGTCAGAGATAATCAAATCAGGATGACGCTTCAGCACTTCCGTCAGTCCTTCTCGGCCGTTGCTGCATCTGGTTATGTCGTAGTCAGCAGAGAGCGTCGTTGTAAGATAGTCAAGAATTTCTTGGTCATCCTCGACAATAACAAGATGTTGACGACGGCTGGTCTTCTGGGGTGCTTCCGTCTCAGGTGTCTCTGTCACGGTTTCTTCTTCCATCAGATTTGCATTATGTACAGGTTCCTGCTGTTCCACAATCATTTCTTCTGGTTTCAGATGTGCGTTTCCTAACGGGATGGTAACCACGAATGTACATCCTTTGTCGTCATTATTACGGGCTTCAATCGTTCCGTGATGCAATTCTACCAGTGAACGGGTCAGGTCAAGACCAATGCCCGTACCAACGTTACGATCGTTTGCTGTTGAAGGGCTTTGATAGAATCGCTCGAAGATTCGTTCCAGTTTGTCGGAAGGTATGCCTTCTCCATTGTCACGGATGGAGATTGTTGCGTGATGATCAGTCTTCGCAATACTGATACGGATTTCGCCACCGGCAGGTGTGAACTTAAATGCATTAGAGAGAAGGTTTACGATTACCTTGTCAAAATTGCCGCGATCAATCCATACAGGAAGTTCCTCCATGTCATGCTCAAAGTGGAATTGTACGTTCTTTGCCTGCGCTTGCTGGGCAAAGAGGGTATATATATCACTCACGAAACCAACGAGGTCTGTTTCGCACATGCGCATTTGCATCTGTCCTTTGTCAATTTTCCGCAAGTCCATCATCTGGTTGATGAGTCCCAGAATACGCTCGGCATTGCGACGAATCGTCTCATAAGTACTGCGACGCTGTGGGTCATCATCTTGTTTGATAAGTGAGAGCAGTGGAGAAACGATGAGCGTCATAGGTGTACGTATCTCGTGGCTGATATTCATGAAGAAACGCAGTTTGGCGTCGGCCATTTCCTCCGCGTGAATATGTTCTTGCAGTCGCAGGTGGTCCTGCTCTTTACGGTGTCGGTAATTCAGGTAGAACCATCCGGCAGCTAATAATCCTAATATATAAATAATGTACGCGAGCGTGGAGCGATACCACGGGGCGTGAATGACAACCTCGAAGCAACGTTCTGGCGTTTGAACTCCATTGCGTTCTGCTTTTACACAGAAGCGATACGTGCCAGGTGGCATGTGTGTCAGGGTAATTTCGTTGACGCCAGGTTGTAGGCGGGAGAATGTTTCGCCATTGATACTATATAGATAGGTGATATGTTCGGGATTGTCGAATGTCAGTGTTGAAAACTGTATGGCAAATGTGTTGTCGTGGTAGTCCAACTCGAAACGATTGGCTGCAATAATTGTAGTATCACAAATCTGATAGCTACCAGACATGCTCCTACTGTTAATGGATTCACGATTTAAGATAAAGGATACCAAACTGACTTTTGCGTCCCACTTAACCTGTTTGATGCGTTCTGGATGGAACCATGTGATGCCGCCGACACCACCAAAGAGCAGTATTTCTCCTGCACCTAAGTCGATAGTCCATGATGCACCATCACTGAATTCGTTGGATTGTAATCCGTTGTCAACAAAGAAACTGTGCTTCTGACCAGTCTTTGGGTCGTAACTGCATAAACCGTGGTCTGTCGAAACCCAGAGACATCCATTCCTTTCTTGTTCAATGGAGGCAATGCCGTTGTCGGCCAATCCCTGTTCCATGTCATAGTGCTGGAATTGTTTACTATGCAGGTCATAGCTGTATAGTCCGTCGTTGGTTCCAATCCATAATAGTCCAGCGTATTCCTTGACAATACGGCATGGCGTACCGTAGTTCAGACAGTTTTTGCCAAATACAGTTGTCCAACTTTCCTTGTTAATATCCAGACAGCATGTTCCCATAGTGGTTGCCACATAGACACGCTTTTCGTCTGGCGAAAGCGACATCTTTGAGATATAGTCGTTAGTAATACTGTTCATCTCCGGATGGTCAGGGGCGTTTTCTTTCATGGTATAGGCCCTTTTTAGTTGTAGGTTGCTGAGGTCTATGCGTAACAGGCCTTGTCCCATGGTTGCTACCCAGAGGTCACCCTGACGGGAGGATTTGATGGCAAAAGCACTTGAATATTGGTATTGCGGATACTTGTGGTAGGCATTACCGTTGGCGTCAATGTATCCAAATCCCTCGGACCAGGAACCCACCCAGATACGTCCATCGTTGTCCTCTGCCATGCTCATTACGGTAGAAGGGACACCCTCTGTGTAGTGTTTGATAAGCTTCTGATGAGATCCAAGGCAATAAATACCGTCCTTGTCTGTTCCTACCCAGCAACGTCCCTTGCTGTCAATGATTGTGCTAATGACACAAGCTTGACCAATCACATTGCGTGAGCCGAGCTTGTAGCCCATGTATTCAAAACCCGACTCTTTGCCAGGCTGCATGAAGACGCCTTTCTGGAGCATTCCTAACCAGATGTTTCCACTGTCGTCTTCTACAATAGAGTAAATCTTACTTCTGCTTAAGTCAACTTCTTGGCTGAAGTAGGGGTTGTCGATGATTTCCTCCGTCCGCGGGTTATAAATGGCTAAGCCTTGGCCGTCGCAGCCTATCATGATACGGCCATCGCGGAGACAATACAGTGCAGATATATGTTTATTGGAAGTCACGTCAAGGTGCTGGAATTCTCCTTTGTTTCCTTTGCGAACAAAAAGTCCATTCATGGAAGTGCCTACATACAGGTTGCCCATCTTGTCTTCACAAAGCCTGCGGAGAGTGCCAATCTCTTCTAGAGAAGTAAAAAAGCTGCGGGTGGTTTTCCCGTTATATTCTATCAGACCTTTTCCGTCGGTAATCATCCACACATTTCCTTTATTGTCTTCCAACAGGTCTTGGATGGTATGAATATCTTTCAAGGGGCCACCAATCTGGTGGGCATGGCCTTGGTCGCTAATCAGCAGCAGTCCGTGTCCAGACGTACCGGCCATGACCTCATTGTTCTTTCTAAGCAGAAAGCATGTTACATAGCAGGATACGGCATGGTTGTTCAGGTCTTTTACCTCAATGTTGGTAAAATGGCTGCCATCAAAGGCTTGTAGGGCTCCATACATACCAAGATAGAACAAACCGTTGCGGTCCTGGGTGATACAATTGACGTAATTGCTCGCCATGCCGTTGTTCACATGGTTCTCTTTCTTGATAAACAACGTTTTATAACCGTCATATTTGTTCAATCCATTTCGCGTGGCAGCCCAGATAAAACCGTCGCGATCTTGAAAGACTTGGCTAGTGTAACTGCTTGATAATTGGTTGTCAGCATCGAATAGCTTACCCATTTGAGCATTTATACTCTGATAGGTAAAAATAGTCAGTAAAAAGAGTAGAACTTTACGCTTCATTTTGTTTTAGGTTACAAACACTTTGCAAAAGTAGTACATTCCCCCCACATGACCAAACATTTGTTACAAATAATTAAGTCTATGTTACACTTTTTTTTGCTTTTATACCTTATTTATTATACTTTTGCACTCGTAATTTGTTTGTTTAGGTTAAATATAGTTAGTAGTTTTGGTATGAACAGGGGGCTGACGAGAGTCACCCCCCTTTTCTTTCCCCAAGTTAAATGACAATTGTTAAGAAACCAAATCTTTAAAAAGCATCATGTAAATTTCTAATAATATAATATGGTAACTTAATACAAAAACAAGTATCTATTGTGGATACATACCAGATGGGCTGTAGTGGCGTTGGAGACAGCGTTACCGCATGGCGTAGCAGGGGAAAATCCATCAATAATTAAAGATTGTTACAAAATACAAAAACCGTGTTACAATCTAAAAAAGGTATAATAATATAATGTAGTACCTTTGCACCCAGAATTTAAAATAACAAAATAAACTTATGAATCAAAATCTGTTAAAATGAAAAATCTAAAGCAGTTGATTAGACAGACCATTCCCGCGATTCTGATGCTCTTTGCATTCAGCACCATGCTGCATGCACAAGAGGGTATCACCGTCAAAGGAACGGTTGTCGACTCTAGTGGAGAACCGTTAATCGGTGCCACGGTCGCTGTGAAGGGAAAACCTTCAGTGGTTACAGTTACAGACATTGACGGTAACTTCACTTTGGCGAAGGTCCCCTCACAGTCTTCTACGCTTGTCTTCTCCTACGTTGGTATGAGTTCCAAGGAGGTGAAGGTGGGCAATCAGCGTCACTTCAACATTACGCTGGCAGAAGACGCCATGATTGAAGAGGTCGTTGTTGTCGGTTACGGTCAGCAGAGGAAAGCCTCTGTTGTCGGTGCGATTACCCAGACCACGGGTGAGGTGCTTGAGCGTGCCGCAGGTATTGGTAGTGTAGGTGCAGCCCTCACGGGTAACCTGCCAGGTGTAGCAACTATCGCTTCTACCGGTCGCCCCGGTGAGGAAGATCCCCGAATCTATATTCGTGGTGCAGCAGCTTGGGGTGGTGTAGATTGCCAGCCGCTGATCCTCGTCGATGGTGTTAAGCGTGATATCCAGTCCGTTGATGTCACATCAGTAGCAACGATCTCGGTGTTAAAGGACGCTTCTGCTACTGCCGTTTACGGTGTGGAAGGTGCTAACGGTGTCGTACTGATTACCACCAAGCGTGGTCAGGAAGGTAAGGCAAGAATTGATGTAGGTTTCAACGCCACTTTGAAAGCTGTGTCCAAGCTTCCGCGTAAGTATGACTCTTATGATGGTTACATGTTGCGTAACGAGGCCATTGAGCACGAACTTGCCATTGGCGGTTCTGCTGCCTGGGAGTTCTATCGTCCGCAGACTTTCATCAATCTCTTCCGCAATCAGGATTATACCGTTAAGCCAAACTTCTCTGCTGACGGTACCTATCTTGGTGACTACAGTCAGGCAGAGCGCTATGCAAACATTGATTGGCAGGATGAAATGTTCAAACAATTTGCTTTGTCTTATAATACGAACCTCAACATCTCTGGTGGTTCGCAGTTGGTAAAGTATTTCGTGGCATTCGACTTCCAGAACGAAGGTGATATGACCAAGTTATGGGATAACCGCCAGGGTTATGAAGGTGGTTATACCTATAATCGTTTGAATGTACGTTCAAATCTGGACTTCCAGATTACGAAGACCACACAGTTCAAGGTCAATCTGGCAGGTTCTAATGCACAGAAGAAATCTCCGCGTTTCTATTATAATAATGATGGTGAGTTCTTCCAGCAGCAGAAATGGGCCGGTGCATACGGCATGGCGCCCAACCTCTTCCCCGTCCAGTTCTCTGATGGTGCTTGGGGTTACTATCCTTTGACATCAAACATCGAAAACTCTCCACAGAGTGTGGCAACGTCAGGTTATGAACTGAATACGATTACACGTATCTTTACTGACTTTGCGCTCGAACAGAAGCTCGACTTCATTACAAAGGGTCTTGTTGCACGCGGAACCATCTCTTGGGATAACAACTTCACTGAGGGTTCACGTGGTATCAGCGACCAGCATGAAGTAAAGAGAGCATATATTCTTCCTGAGGATGGTCAGTTAATTCGTGCTAAGGACATTGACACCACAACAGGTTTCGACTTCTATGAGAGTCGTGACTGGAGAACAGAAGCTGGTAGCATCAGTTCTACAAGCCGTGCTACGGAAATGTCTCTTCAGCTCTACTGGGCTCGTCAGTTCGGTGACCACAACCTATCTTTGATGGGTAACTGGAAGCGTCGTACCACGCAATACGGTTCAGACCTTGAGAACCGCCGTGAGGACTGGGTGTTCCGTACTACCTATGACTATAAGGGAAAGTATTTTGCAGAGTTCAACGGTGCCTACAACGGTTCGCAGAAATTCTCTCCAGACAACCGCTTCGTGTTCTTCTGCTCAGGAGCTATCGGTTGGATGATGTCAGAAGAGCCCTTCATGAAGAAGCTGAAGGACAAGGGAATTATTGACATGTTCAAGCTTCGTGCTTCTCTCGGTGAAATCGGTGATGATAATGCTGGTGAACGCTGGGCATATCTGACACGCTGGGAAGTAACGAACAACGGTAATGGTTTTAGAATGGCTTTGGACGGTTCTAACAGTCCATTCGTTGGATATAAGGAAGCTGCTGTTGCTGTTCCTGACCTTCGTTGGGCAACCGTATCAAAAAAGAACATCGGTTTCGACTATGCATTCCTCCATGGTATGTTCGCAGGTAGCTTCGACTGGTTCCGTGATGATCGTTATGATATCTTTATTTCCGGTGGTGAGCGTTCCGTTCCTTCTTTCTATGGTGCTGCCAAGACCCCTGATATCAATAAGGGTAAGATGAAGAACTACGGTTTTGAGTTTGATATTCGCTTCAATAAGGTGCTGCATAATGGTATGCGTTTCTGGGCAAACGCTAACTATACATACGCGCATAATGAGATTATCTTAAAGGATGACCCGGCGCTGATTCCAAGCTACCGCAAGAAGGAAGGTTATTCACAGGGTCAATACACCTCATTCATTGATAATGGCTTTATTGGCACCTACGATGAGCTCTACAGCTCGCCAGAGCGTCAGAGCAACGACGCACAGGTGCTCATCGGTGACCATTACATTGTTGACTTCAATGGTGATGGTATCGTTGACGAGACAAACGATATTGCTCCTTATGGTTACACCGGTAACCCCGAGCACACCTATAATGCCACCATCGGCTGGGAGTGGAAAGGCTGGAGTATGTTCGCACAGTTCTATGGTGTAACAGGTGTTACACGTGATGTTGGCCTCTCCTCTTTTAATAATAAGTTATTGACTGTATATGATAACGGTCAGTGGTGGAATCCCATTGATAATTATGGTGCGGTAGTCGTACCACGCTTTACCACTCAGGTTTCCTATAACGACGGTACACAGTACCTCTTCGACGGTTCCTATTTCCGTCTGAAGAACGTGGAAGTCGCCTACACATGGACAAAGGGTTGGATCAAGAAGCTTGGCTTTACAAGCCTGAAGATTTACCTCAATGGTAACAATCTTTTGCTGATTACTAAGATGCCTGACGACCGTGAGAGTAACTTCGGATATAGCGGTGGCGGCGGTGCTTACCCGACCGTAAGACGTTATAACTTTGGCATTAAGCTTAACATTTAATTGTATATCTATTATGAAATATATAAATAATATCAAATCCCTGTTGTGCGGTTCGCTGCTTTTGTTAGCTGGCGGTGCTTCCTTTACGTCCTGCACCGACTGGCTTGACAAGGACCCTGAGTCTATCGTGGCTGAGGATGAAGCATTCAAGAACTTCCGCAATTTCCAGGGATATATTGAGGAAATTTATGATTGTATTCCCGATAAGCAGAAAGTCAACTACTGTACTTCCTGGAACTGGGGTGATGACGCGCTTCACAACCCCGAAGGTTATGCACACATGGACCATCAGGTCGATCTCGGTAACTATCGTAATATCTGGAAAAACAGTCAACAATGGCTGAACGGCTCTGGTGCTGACGGGTCTTGGGGAGCCAAGTATTCCCTTTGGAAGGGTGCTTGGTACTGCATCCGTAAGTGTAACAAGGGTATTGCGAATATCAAGTCACTCGTCGGAACGGATGAAGAGCGCAACCTGTTGCTCGGACAGATGTATTTCTTCCGTGCATGGTGGCATTTTGAGCTGATGTGCTACTTCGGTGGTCTGCCCTATGTTGACGAGGCTTTCCCTGCTGATGCCATCCCCGAGTTGCCCCGCCTTTCTTTCCAGGAATGTGCAGACCGCTGTGCAGAGGATTTCGAGAGAGCATACGACCTTCTTCCTTGGGATTGGGATGAGACGCTTGCCGGTATGCAGACTTCAGGAAAGAACGACCTGCGTATCGATAAGTTCATGGCTCTTTGCTACCTTGGCAAGGTCTATCTCTGGGCAGGTTCTCCCCTCATGAAGGAGTTTGAGAAGACCAAGAATGGTGGTGTAGCCCAGCTGTTAGGTGCCAGTTCCAATGGTAAGACCTACGACTATGACATTGATTATTGTAAGAAGGCTGCTGAGACTTTCGGCAAGGCGCTCGACATGGTTGCCAAAGGATCTGTTAAGTACAAGCTTGTGGGCTTTAAGTATTCTGATATCTACAACCATACCATGGATGAGAAAGCCGATAACTGTTACTCAGACATTTTCTATACCATCAAGCAGAGTTGGAAGATGCCAGGTTCTACCGAGGCTATCTTCCGCGGTGCATGTCCGGGTGTAAACAGTGCTCCCTGGAACTGTGCCAAGCTCTTTGGTCCTAAGGTTGACGGCCTCGTGGAGCACGACAACATCATTCATCACCCCACAGCCAACCTCGTTGACCAGTACGGTATGGCTAACGGACAGCCCATCTATCTGGTTCGTAATGGCCAGTATGTGCTGAACGAGGCTTCCGGTTGGGATCCTGAGCATCCTTTCCAGAATCGTGACCCACGTTTCTATCACGACATCGTGTTCGACGGTTTCCACTATGTCATCAACAGAGAAGGTATGACTGAAGCTCAGAAGTCTCATAACCTTGATTACTGTTCTCTTTACACAGGTGGTGCCATGCGTGAGATTGACCATGGTAGTGCCTCTGGCTATTTCATCCAGAAGCTGATTCCCCACCAGTGTAACATAGGAGATAAGTGGTACGACTGGGATTACGCCATCCAGACCTATATCCCTTACATGCGTCTTGCTGATGTCTATCTGATGTATGCAGAGGCCCGGACAGCCATTGCAACGAGCGTGGCCGATATCAAGGAAAGACCTACGTATTGCCCGACGCTGTCTGCTGTGGAGGCTATCAACGTGCTTCGCGACCGTGTCAATACCGACGATTATCCCATGGAGCATGTACAGCCCAACCTCATGGATACTAGGGAGCACTTTATGGATGAAGTACGCCGTGAGCGTACCGTGGAGCTTTCTTTTGAAGGTTTCCGCTGGTGTGACCTGCAGCGTTGGCTGCTCCTGACGGAGCCTCCTTATACGGTGAAATACTCTCATGAGTTCGAACGCCTGGAAAAGGATGATTGGTACTATAATAGTAAGACTTTCGAGCCGCAGCACGATCCGAAGGATGCTAGGGTTGGTAATTTCCATAAGGCAGACATTATTACCCGTCGTTTGGAATCAAAACATTACTGGTTCCCGCTTCCTGACGCTGATACCTATCTTTATGAAGGATTCCCCCAGAATCCGGGTTGGTAATCGGTTAATTGATAATTGATAATTGATAATTAGATTATGAAACATATAAAAAGAAACGTATTTCTCTTTGCCATGCTTGCAGCATCGCCACTGACAATCAGTGCACAGACCGCTGATGATGCTGATTCTGCCGTGGTGAAAAAGAAAGTCCATGTTGCTTTCCGTGACAAGGATGCCGATCATCTTCTCGGAGGTGTTTCCTATGTTGATATGGAAGAGTTGCAGAAGAAGGATTATACCATGGGCAGTCTCGAAGACATGCTCGGACTTGTCAGTGGATGGAACGGCAACAACCTTTGGGGAATGGACAATGAACGTCTGGATAATAATGACAACAGCAATCTCCCGCTTGTTATCATTGATGGCGTAAAGCGTCCGTCCAACAACGTGCTACCCTCTGAGATTGAACAGATTACCTTCCTGAAGGGTGCACAGGCTGTTGTGCTCTATGGTGCCAAGGGTGCCAAGGGTGCCATCTTGATTACTACTAAGCGTGGCAAGATAGATGGTCTTCAGATTACAGCCAACGCCAACACGGGCTGGCACTTCGCCAAGGAGTTTCCAGAGTATCTGGGCTCTGCAGAGTACATGACACTCTATAATGAAGCATGTCTTAATGATCATCTTTCCACTGGAGCAAAGTATTCCCAGCAGGACATCTACAACCATGCTTCTGGCTTGAATCCTTATCGTTATCCCAACGTCAACTATTATTCAGATGAGTATATCCGCAAGGCCTATAACCGTTCTGAAGCAACGTTGGAGATTCAGGGTGGTGGTACACGTGCTCACTTCTACACGAACATCAACTACTACCGCAGTGAAGACCTCCTGAACTTCGGTCCCGCAAAGGATAACTATACCGATCGTTTCAGTGTACGTGGTAACGTCGATCTCGTTGTCAACAAGGTCATCAAGGGCTTTGCCAATGCCAGTGCTACCTTCTACAATGAGAACAAGAACAAGGGTAACTTCTGGGGTGAGGCAGCTACCATGCGTCCTAACTTCCCAGAGAACGCAGCACCGCTGATTCCTATCGATATGGTCGATCCCAATGCTTCCAAGGCTCTTGCTATCCTTGGTAAGTCGCTCAACCTGCTCGATGGAAAGTATTTCCCCGGTGGTACGAAAGCCAATCAGACCAATGCCATTGCAGACTGCTACTTCGGTGGTAAGACAACAGGCGTTAGCCGTCAGTTCCAGTTCGATGCCGGCATCATCTACGATATGAACAAGTTTGTGAATGGCTTGTCGTTCAAGACGTTGTTCTCCATCGACTATGCTGCCAGCTATAATCTTTCATACAACAACACGTATGCGGTATTTATCCCGACATGGAGTAACTACAACTCCGTAGATGCTATTGTGGCTCTTACTCAGCAGAACGATGAGTTGGTCACTGGTCACATGTCTCAGTCAGATAGTAAGTATCGTCAGACCATCAGTTGGAATGGTCATTTCGACTACGACCATACCTTTGCTGGTAAGCATCACGTAACAGGTATGTTGCTGGCCAATATGTACACAACCACAGCCAGTGGTACATACCATCGCTATGCTAATGCCAACTTAGGTCTGCAGGCAGGTTATGACTATATGGGTCGTTACTTTGCAGAGATGTCGTTGGCAGGTGTTCATTCTGCTCGTCTTGCAGAAGGTCATCGTGAGGCCATCTCGCCTTCTCTCACCATTGGTTGGAATATCGCCAAGGAGTCTTTCATGCAGGGTAGCTTCGTTGACGACCTGCTGATCAGTGCATCCTACAGCAATCTGAACGAGGATATTGATGTATATATGACAAGAGATGGTAAAGAAGTTTACTATTATCTGTATGATGCCCTATGGTCAACGGCCGGTAGCGGCTTTTCGTGGAACGAGGGTTCTACTTCTAACCTGACTTATTCTACAACGGGTAACAACCCCGAGCTAGACTTCATCCATCGCAAGGAATTTTCGGTCAGCCTTCGTGGTTCATTCTTCAAGAAACTGATTAGTGCTGAGCTCACCTTCTTCAATACGGATATGGACGGCTATATCATCCAGAACCCGACCACGTTCCCCTCACATCTGGCAGGTGGTCTTTCTGGTAGTTCCTTCAAGCCGACCATCAACAACAATATTCAGAACCGCAAGGGCCTTGACTTCAGCATCACTGCTCAGAAGCAGTTTGGTAAGGTTCACGCACAGCTTGGAGTTGTCGGTACCTATCTCAAGACAGAATGGAAAAAGTTCGATGAAATCATAGATGAAAACGCACCCGAGAAATATACAGCAGGACGTGCTCTTGATGTTATTTGGGGTTACAAATGTCAGGGATTCTACACGGCAAACGACTTCGACTACAACTCAGAGACAGGTACATACAAGCTCAAGGAAGGTCTCCCGACTTCAAAGCTGAGTGGTAGCAGTAACCTTCAGCCTGGTGACCTGAAGTACGAGGACGTTAATGGCGACGGTTTCATCGATAAAAAAGACTTGGTTGACCTTGGCAGATCTGGTACCGTTACTTATCTGGACCCCAATGGTAATCCTTACACCAATGCTTTAGGTAGCATTGGTACTCCTTGGAACATTGGTGTGAACCTTACGCTCAAGTATAAAAACTGGACACTCTTCGTGCTGGGCAATGGTAACTTTGGTGGCAAGGGCATGATGAACGGCAGTTACTATTTCATGAGTGGTGACGCCAAGTACTCGGTCAATGCCCGTAACCGTTGGACACCCGAGACTGCTACTACGGCTACACACCCGCGTCTGACCACATTGGCAACGGCTAACGGCGAGGCATCCACCTTCTGGCTTTACAGCACCGACCGTTTCAACCTTCGTAAGGTACAGCTGACCTACGACTTCCCGGAGGAATGGTTCGACGGAAAGATTGTCAAGGCGCTCTCAATTTATCTAAATGGAAACGACCTCCTCACCTTCTCGAAGCATCGTAAGATGATGGAGACCAGCGTAGGCTGGGCACCCCAGACTCGTTTCTATAATCTCGGTGTTAAGGTAACCCTCTAATAGAATTGACAATTGATAATTGAAAATTATGAAGACAAGAAATATTATATTGTATTTTATCGGTCTCCTCGCCTTCTGCTCATGCCAAGATATGTTTGAGCCGGCAGACGAAAACAACCGACAGGAGGATGCCATGTACGAGGAGTCAAAGTATGCAGACGGACTGCTGATGTACGGCTATGGTCGTCTTCCCTATCTGACGACCACCCAGACGGACATTGCTACGGATGACGCTGTGACCAACAACCAAACCAATAGTTATAAGCTCATGGCGGAGGGAGCATGGCAATCAGATAACAACCCGATGTCTCAGTGGGACAACTGTAAGGATGGTATCCAGTATATCAACCTCTTTCTCACAAAGGTGGAGAAGGTGAAGTGGGCTCCCAGTGCCGTTTCTAAGCAGCAGATGTTCATTGACCGTCTGAAGGGCGAAGCCTTCGGTCTCCGTGCCATCCTCTATTACTATTTGCTACAAGCACATGGTGGCTATGCAGACGATGGCGTGCTCTATGGTGTGCCCTTGCTGACAACCCCCGAGGACGGTAGTTCCGACTTCAACCAGCCGCGTGCCACGTTTGCTGAGTGTGTTCAACAGATCTTTGCCGACTGCGACAGTGCTATGGCACTGCTTCCATACGATTATGAGAATATCTCCACTGATGCGGAGATACCTGCCAAGTATAAGGAGCTTGGTGCTTATCTGACCAGTTACAACCTCGTGTTCGGTAGCAAGGCTTCTGGTCTCCTGTCTGCCAAGGTGGCTGAAGCAACGAAGGCACAGGTCGCCCTGCTCGCAGCAAGTCCTGCCTTCCGCGACCAGAGCGGTGTCACTTCTGCTGAGGCTGCAACGCTTTGTGCCAATGTTCTCAAGCGCATTGGCGGAATGGAAGGTTTCGACAAGACGGGTAATAAGGACTGGTTCCAGTCTGCTTTTAAATCAATGATTGAGACAGTGGCCAATCCTGAAATCCTCTGGCGTGAAGACCGTCAGAAGAATGCCTCTCAGGAGCGCGAGAACTTCCCGCCGACGCTGTATGGCAACGGCCGTGTCAATCCGTCGCAGAACCTCGTTGACGCTTTCCCTATGCGTAGCGGTCGTCCTATCACGGATCCTGCTTCTGGTTACAACCCCAATGACCCATACGCCAATCGTGACCCGCGTCTTGCTGATAATATTCTCTATAATGGCAGAACATTACGAAAGAGCGAAATCATCACAGGTACCTATCCTAAAATAAATGATAAGGGTATAGCCGAGTATGACGATAACTTAAACTATCGTAGCACTTCAACGCGTACGGGCTATTATCTGCTGAAACTGCTTCGCGACGATGTCAGCCCGCTGTCAAGTTCAATCATCGAGCAGCAGCACATCTATCCGCGTATCCGTTACACGGAAATCTTCTTGGCATATGCTGAAGCAGCCAACGATGCCTGGGGACCTAAGGCTGACCCGATGGGTGTAGGTTTCACGGCTTACGACGTCATCAAGGCCATTCGCGAGCGTGCAGGACTTGCAACTGATGAGATTGGAATGCCACTTCCAGAAGGCGATACTTATCTTGAGGAGTGTGCTAATGATCAGGCTAAGATGACAACGCTGATCCGTAACGAGCGTCGTCTTGAACTCTGCTTCGAGAACAAACGTTTCTGGGATCTCCGTCGTTGGATGATGCCGCTCAATGAAACGGTGAAGGGTATGAAGATTGACCGCAACGAAGAAACCGGTGAACTGACTTATACCGTCATTAACGTTGAGGAGCGTAAATACGATAACTCTTATCAGTGCTACGGCCCCATTCCAAAGGGCGAAGTGCTCAAATGGAGTAACCTCAAGCAAAATAAGGGATGGTAATCAATTGAAAATTGAAAATTGAAAATTATGAAACTGAAGAAATATATATATGGAATAGCCTTGGGAGTATTTTCGCTCACCTTTGCATCATGTTATAATGCAGACAGAGAGTTCCCTGACTATGAAGGAGGCACAACGGCCTACTTCGCATATCAGTTCCCGGTGCGTACGCTCATACTTGGTAACGACATCTACGACAACACACTTGATAACGAGCATAAGTGTCGTATCTGGTCAACCATGGGCGGAGCATACGGTGGACGTGACGCATACGTAGATATTGTTGTTGATGAGACACTCTGCGATAATCTCTACTTTATGGATGTAAACGGAAATGCAGCAGAACCTGTACGTCCGATGCCATCAAACTATTATACGCTGCTTTCCAGCAAGATTCCTTACAATGGCAATCAGCGCGGCTATGTAGAAGTACAGTTTACTGATGAGTTTTTTGCCAATGAACATGCCATTGAGAACTACTATGTCATTCCTCTGCGCATGATGAACCCAACAGGCATTGACCATATTCTCACGGGTACACCGCGCGAAGGTCTCGATCCCTCTCGTACGAATACAGAGGATTGGGATGTGCTGGCCAAGGACTATGTGCTTTACTGTGTGAAGTATATCAACCCGTGGCATGCAAAGTATATCCGCCGTGGTGTTGACAAAGTGACGGAAAAAGGAACTACTACGGAAGTAATCCGTAAGGACTTCTCACTGGTTAATACTGATACCGAGCGTTACACGGAGAACCCTGTGAATGCGAACGATGAGGTATGCAAGATTACCACCAAGAACATGACACAGGCCATCTTCCCAGTATCGTTCAAGACTTCTGGCGCTTCCATCTCTTGTAACCTGATTCTTACCTTCAATGGTAATCAGTGTACGGTATCTACCGACGATGAGAATGTCACAGCCACCGGCTCCGGTGAATTCATCGCCAAGGGAACCGAGCGTGCAGAATACAAGGACTACCAGTGGGGAAGCATGAACGGACAGCCTGTCCAGCGTGACATCCTCCGTCTGGCTTACGAAGTAAACTTCGGTGACAAGAATATTCAGGTATCTACTGCCGACACGCTGGTCGTTCAGACACGTGAGTCAAACCAGAAGGACTTCTTCTCAACCAAATACATTAAATAAAAATAGGAGGCTAAGAATATGAATAAGATTTTCAGAAACTTATCTCTGATGTTGGTTGCAGGGGCGCTTGCTGTTTCCTGTGCCGACTATAATGTGACAGACGATTTCACGGCAGAGCCCGATCCCTCTGTTGTCGTGCCTTACAAGGACTTGGCTCCAGTCAAATCATATATTGACAGAGAAAAAAATCCGAACTTTGTGCTTGGCGCTCAGCTCAAGGTGGCTGACTTCAACAAGCAGGAACTGGCTCATGCTGCGGCAGTGACCAACTTCGATGATGTTACCTTCGGTACTACCCTGATGGCTGGTTCCATTGTTAACGCCAAGGGTGTGATGAACTTCCTCGACATGAAGGACCTGCTTGACCATGTGGAGGAAATAGATGGTACGGTATTCGGCAGTCCGCTCTTTGCCAATGCTAATCAGGCTGACGATTGGCTGGCCACGCTGACCGCTCCTATCGAGATTGTTGTCGAGTATGTAGAGGGTAAAGTTGTTAACTACAACGACTCAACTTCGTTTCATGGTACTATAGATAATGCCAAGGGTAAAGCCTCTATTGTCAACTATGATAATCAGAAAGTGCTTCAGATTGGTTCTACCTCTAATGTTCGTATCATTGAAGGCTTTGAGGTAGATCCGCTTGCTAAATATACCACTACGTTCTGGGCAAGATCAGACAAAGAACTTACTTTCACAATTACCTTCTCAGGTCAACAAGTCGAAGGAAACGGTACTAATGGAAAGTGGGTTCTTAAACCTGGTAAATGGACAAAGTTCGTGATTGAGAGCCAGAGTGCACCTGACGCTACGGAGGGTTATCTGAGAATAGAGAACGGTAAGAATGGTACCATGAATATTCAGAAGGTGCAGGTAGGTTACTACCCTGACAACCATCGCCCGCAGACAGATCAAGAGAAGAAAGACACTATTAACTATGCTGTCAAGGCATGGTGTGAAGGTGTGATGAAGATCAACGAAGGTCGTATCACCTCCTTCGACCTCATTGACGAGCCCATCGATACAAAGTCAGTATTGGAGAACGGCATGTTTGACCTCAAGCACGCTACTACAGACAAGATCTTCTGGCAAGACATTCTCGGCAGTGAGCAGTATGCTCCTGTTGTGGCAAGAGAAGCCCGCAAGGCATTCGAAGAGAATGGCGGTGAGGCGAATGCGCTGAAGCTCTTTATCAGTGAGAAAGGTCTTGAAGACCAGAAGGTATATGAGAGCCTGAAATACTGGATTGGCATCTGGGATGCAAACGGTGCCAAGATTGATGGTATCAATGCCAAGTTGAATCTCAGCTATAGCGAGGATGCTGCCACGCAGGAGGCTAACAAGGCAACACTGAACACGCTGCTTGACAACCTTGCTGCTACTGGCAAACTCATCCGTCTCTCTAACTTCGACATTACCTATAAGGATGCTACGGGTGCCAACGTGACAGCAAAAGACATCAAAAGTGCTCAGCGCCAGCAGTTAGCTGACTACTATGCTTACGTCATCAAGGCTTATATGAGCAAGATTCCAAGCGACAAGCAGGCTGGTATCTGTAAGGGTAATATGCTTGACACGAATGATCCTGTAGGCCTCTGGGCTTATGAAACGATTGATGCCAAGGGTACCAAGGACTGGGTGCGCACTGCTACTTACAAGGCATTCTGTGATGCGCTTGCTGGACAGTAATGAACTCATAATTGTTCAGGAAGACAAGATAAGTCTCGTCTTCCTGGCAATTATTACTCTGAATAATTATTATTAATCTTTTATTAATTCATTTTATTTATTAATCTAAAATTATTTCTATTATGAAGAAATTATTTACACTTCTTGTTCTCTTGACATGTTTCTTGGGAGCAAAGGCAGAGTGGGTACAAGATTACAGTATCGACTACTCTACGAAGAACAATTTCCCATTCTTCGTCATGGGTTATGTACCCGAGTGGGTTGATGGTGTCATGACCGACTATGGTGCAGACTACAGGTATGCGACTCAGGCAGATCTTGACGGTGACGGTGACGCTAAATGGAAAGATGGAGAGTCTTCTGTTGGTACCGCTATGGCTGGTTCTACAGAGTATCAAAAGGTAACAGGTGCTGGCCCATATTGGCACCAGTATTTCATTGCTGATGGTGTTCCTATGGAACTTGATGGTACTTATACCATTAAGGCAATGGTTAAGTCTTCTGCTGCAGTCACCGCAAATCTTCAGTTTGGAAACTGGGGAAAACTCAAAGAGACACAGGTTACTATCCCTCAAAGTAATGATTTCCAGGAAGTAGAATGGGAAGTTACGGGTTGCTTAAATGCAGGTAATGGCTTTATCTGTATCCAGCCTGGTACCTCTACTGCTACTATCGAATGGAAGTCGCTGAAGGTTTTCCACAATCAGAAGGCACAGCGCCCGACAGTATGGCAGCAGTGGCTCACCAACGATGGTAATTCTATCATACCTGATGTAGCACATACTAACAAGTATGTTGGTGATGCAGAAACTGCATGGCCGGCATGGGCACTTGAGACAACCGATGGCATCAACGCCAACTGGAGAGGTGAACAACCTAACTTAATTTGTGCATGGGCTTTGACCATGGGTAGGAACTTTGATGATCAGTGCCCCGCTGAGGTTAGTAAAGATAGCTATCGCGCTCGTCCTTTCCCTGCTGACATCGAGTTAGAGCCAGGAACTACCAACCACGTATTCGCTGTTCATGTAACGCAGATTGATGTTATTGATGCTCCAGAACCCGATGTGAACTCTGTCGCATGGTCTAACCAGTTCTGGATTGAGTCTCCTAAAGGTTGGAAAGAAGGCGAACAGGTTAAGATTAAGTTCCGCTATAAGGCAGAGCATGCATGTAAGGTAGGTACTCAGATCCACAAGCAGCGTCCTTCTGACTATCTCCATTGGCAAGCTGTTGATGATGTTTCGTTCACTACGGAGTGGCAGGAATTCGAGAAGGTTGTTACCTTCAGCTCTGCTCAAGCAGGCGGTTTCTCTCTGGCATTCAACCTGTGCAGTGATGCGGACAATGGCCGCACTCCTAATGTATTCTACTTCGACGACCTTTCTTGGGAGACAATGAAGCTTGACGAGGGCTTCTTCGTTGCAGGTTCTAACACTACTACAGGTCTCCAATATGACTTTGACAATGCCACCCAGTTCGAGGAACATGCATATGATGATGACTACGATTACGTAGCTACTATTGGTGAGAAGGACGCTTATGTCAATGAAATTATGATTTCTACCGTTCGCGGTAACGATACTCAATTCAAGAGTAATACGCTGAAGCCCAAATCCGTTATCACTTCAAGCGATCCTGATAACTGGATTGAATATACTGCAGCAAGTCTTGCTAAAGTGACACTTCCTGCTGCTGGTATTTGGAGGGTTTACATTGATACTCATTACACATCTATGGCATTCGAGCAGATTGAAGGTGATGAAATTGTAGAGAAGGAACCCGTTGATATCGTTACTAACCCAACCGAGAATGTTATTAACGGACAGGAAAGACAGCCGACAGCTGCTGAGCAGCCCGCAGATGAGGAGGCAGGAACCCCGGCAGGTACTGGCCAGCCTTGGGATAACCAGTTCTTCATTGTTGCTAACCGTGCGCTTGAGAAGGGCGAAGTTACGGTTGTCAAGTTCAAGTATAAGGCTTCTCGTGAGGCAAAGTCTTCTACACAGTGCCACGGTGAACCAGGTGCCTACAAGCACTGGGCAGCTATCGGTGATGTAAACTTCACGACTGAATGGCAGGACTTTGAGACAGAACTTACTGTTGCTAATGAGGCAGACGGCATGAAGTCTATTGCCTTCAACTTGGCTGAAATCAAGGATGCTTGCATTTATGAGATTAAGGACGTTCAGTGGTATCTGAAAGACGAGACTCTTGATGAGGGTAAGACTTGGGAGAACCTGATTGACGCAACTGGTGGTGCAAACTTCCTCAAGAAGGAAGGTGCAGGTAATGCTATTGAACCCACAGGTATCAACGGTGTCATTTATACCACAACTGGTTCTGACGTAATCTATAACCTCTCTGGCCAGCGTGTGTCTAAGGACTACAAAGGCGTTGTGATTAAGAACGGTCGCAAGGTCGTGATTAAGTAAGAGACAAGGTTATCGTGAAGTAAGATTTTATCTTAAAGATAAATATTAGAACTTTACATTTGAAGGCTCTGGGCTTGTGAAAGTCCAGAGCTTTTTTAATATATGCAGATTGTAAGACCTCTTTGATAGATGTGTACACAAAAAAGTACGCATACTTTTTGGATATTTGAAATAATAGCACTATATTTGCACCCAGATTGTAAAATAATTGAGTTATGACACAGTTAACAGTAAGAGATTTCAGAAGTCAGATGGCAAGTTCATTTGATCTTGTAGATGCAGGAGAGCGTGTGTTTATCCGCAGGAAGAACCAACTCTACACTATCGTACCTGTCTCAGAGGATGACTTGACCATCACACCAAAACTGGCCACGAAGATAGAGAAGGCCCGTCAGGAGTATCGTGAGGGAAAGACTATCAGTTTGAAAACCCATGATGATATAGACAGCTACTTTGAATCCATGTGACCATGTATGAGGTAAAGGTTTCCACGGAGGCAGATAGGGTCCTCAAGAAGTGGAAGAAGTCCAATCCGCAGCTTTGGAAGAAATATCAGAAGATTTATCATGAACTGATAGACCATCCGCGTACAGGACTTGGACACCCTGAAGCACTAAAGGGTGGTAATGATATTACGTATTCCCGTCACATTACTGCCCATGACCGTATTATCTACGATATTTATGATGAAGTTCTTGTGGTGTTGGTAATCGAAGCCGAGGGTCACTACAACGATAAGTAACTCAACATACATTAGCTGGAAAAACGGCGTTTTGGTGCGCTTGAGACGGCGTTTCAGCACCCTTAAAACGCCGTTTTAACGTGGTCAGAACGCCGTTTTGACACCCTGTAAACGCCGTTTATACGTAGGGTAGGGTGTTTACTCGCCATGTAACGACCCTTTACTCGCCATGTAACGATGGCTTACTCGCCGAGTAACGACCCGTTACATACCGAGTAATGAGTTGATGGAAGCCCATCAGGTAACATACGGAAAAGTATTTGAGATTTCCAGCGTATGATAATTCAGGAGTTTTTAATACCTTTGCACGCAAAAAAAATAATATACTAAAATAAGACAATAAGAATAGCTATGAAATTTCTGAGGAATGTGAGCATTTTGTCATGCACACTAATGATGTGGGCTACCGTTGCCAAGGCTCAGTTGAGTACAAATCCAAACAAGTTCCTGGGCAACATTACTACTGGTAACAATAATATGGATTTCAACGGGTTCAAATTCTCTGACTATTGGAATCAAGTGACGCCAGAGAACGCCACTAAATGGGCAAGTGTTGAAGGCACTCGAGGACAGTACAATTGGGGAGGGGCAGACAATGCTTTCAATTATGCAAAGAACCATAACTTCCCCTTTAAGTTCCATTGTTTTGTTTGGGGATCACAATATCCTGGTTGGATTAAGGATCTCTCACCATCAGAACGTTATAAAGCCATTGAGGAATGGATGGATGCTGCTAAGAAACACTATCCCGATTTGCAGCTGATTGACGTAGTGAACGAGGCTATGGAAGGTCATCAAAACGACACTTATTTGATGCGTGAAGCTTTAGGGGGCAATGGAAAAACTGGCTACGACTGGCTGATTAAAGCCTTCGAAATGGCTCATGAGCGCTGGCCGAATGCCATTCTTATCTATAATGACTATAATGTATTGCAGTGGGGTATAGACGAGTTTATTGGTTTAGTAGGCACCCTGCGTGATGCCGGTGCACCCATTGACGCTTATGGATGTCAGGCACACAGCTTCACCCTGAACAACTGCCCACAGAGTACCCTTAAGAATAACCTATCCACTATTCAGAATGGGTTGAAGATGCCCATGTACGTCACGGAATACGATATCAATTTTGCTGATGACGCCGACCAGGAAAAGAGATACGAAGAACAAATTCCATTGTTTTGGGAGGCCGACTACGTTGCTGGTGTTACCCTATGGGGCTGGTTCGTTGGTAACACGTGGGAAGAAAACACGGGTCTTATCAAGAACAATCAGGAACGCTCAGCTCTAAAATGGTTACGTGATTATATGGCTACCGATGCAGCCAAGAATGCTACAGGACCTTTCCCCGGTGCAAAGAAGGAGGCTTCTATCTATATCCGCCCCTCGGCTCTGAAAGTCATCGTGGACGACCCCATGCAAATCAAGGTTCACGCACGTATGGCTACTAAGACCATCGAGAAGGTGGATTTCTATGTCAACGATGAATTGGTGAAGACGATGACTGAGGAGCCTTTCATTGTTGACTATGTCCCGACTGCAGAGGGCTGGAATGACACGAAGGCTGTGGTGACGGCTACTGACGGCTCTACCTATGAGCGTCATGGACGTTTCTACGCAAAGAAGTCAAAGACCAAGCATACACCATACAGCGAAACTATTCCCGAGATTCCTGGTACTATCATCATTGCCGAATATGACAAGGGTGCTTCTGAGGTAAACTTTTACAATGCTTCACGTAGCGCAACAACATCCATGAATGATGGCCAGTGGATGGAATACACGGTTGACGTGAAGGAGGATGGCTTGTATTCGTTTGATGCCACAGTCGCATCATCGAATGCCAATGGCATGTTCCATTTGGCAGAATACGGTCTTGACAAACTGGATTACCTTACTGAGTATGTAGAGGTGCCCAATACTGGTGGGGCAAACCAATGGAAGACGTTGCACGGATATCTGCAGATGGAGTTGACTGCAGGTCGTCATGTATTTACTTTGTTTGTTGAAAAAGGTGGCTTCTACTTCAAGGATTTTACTCTAACTCGCTATGAGGAAGCTACAGGTACATGTACGGTAAAAGCCTTCAGTACTGAATATGGTGTGGGTGACAATATCGAGCTTACGGGCAAATTCTCGGCAAGGAACAGCTCTATCAAGGAGGTGAGGTTTTATGCTAACAACCTCTACGTAGGCACAGCAACCGAGAAACCTTATGCAGTAAACTTTGTTCCTTTTGGGATGGGAACGTATAATATCACAGCTGTTTTGGTAAATGCCGAAGGCCAGGAGAAGGAATCGACCTCTCGAGAGCTGAAGGTCACCAGTCCTACGCCGACAGCCATCCGCACGGTAGCCAACGATGCGATAAACGCTACCGATGCTCCTGCCTATAACCTCATGGGCGTTCCCGTCGATGACAACTATCGTGGCATTGTGATTATAAACGGTAAGAAAGTAATTAAGAGATAAACAAAATGAAAAAGACAATATTGATGATGCTTCTGGGCCTGATGGCCTGCCTCACGAAGGCGAACGCACAGGTAGATCCCAACTTCTATATCTACATCTGCTTCGGACAGTCGAACATGGAGGGGAATGCCCAATGGGAAGCGCAGGACGTGGGCAACGTTGATCCTCGTTTCCAGATGTTGGCAACCTGTAACTTCGATAATCCCAAGCGTACATTGGGCAACTGGTATAAGGCAGAATGCCCGATTGTCAGCCCTGTCGGAAAACTGGGACCAACGGATTACTTCGGTCGTACCATGGTACAGGAACTCCCCGACAAGAAGATCGGTGTCATTGCCGTAGCGATGGGTGGCAGTCCTATTGAGATGTTCGATAAGGACCTGTACTTGCAGAAATACAAAGACAACTACAACGAGTGGTGGGCGCAGATTGCTAGAAACTACTATGGTGAAAACCCTTACGGCCGTATTATCGAAATGGCCAAGAAAGCCCAGCAGGTAGGTGTCATCAAGGGCATCCTGCTGCACCAGGGTGAGTCGAACAATGGTAGTGAGGAGTGGCCCGGCATGGTGAAGAAAATCTATAAGGACATGCTGCATGACCTCGGTCTCAGAGCCAATGATGTACATATCTTCGTCGGTGAGACGGAGTATGCGGATCAAGGTGGTGGCTGCTCGTGGCATAACCATGTTGTTGCGAAGATACCTGAGGTCATTCCTACTGGCCATGTGGTATCAGCGGAGGGCATTCCCGGCAATGGTAAGGACCCCTGGCATTTCTCTGCTGCCGGCTACCGTACCTTCGGCAAACGCTATGCCGCAAAGGTGCTTGACGTGATGAACCATCCTGAAACCTATGTCAAATACTACACGATTGACGAGCGGCTGACGGGTACGATTTCAGACTTGGCTGGGAAGACCTTTGCGATTGTCAACGAGGCAGAACAGACAGCGTTGTACTGCCCGTCTGGACAGCAAATGGCTGATGGCGATTTCAAGACGGCCTTCGACCTCTCCAATGAGGCTTATATGTTCAAGTTGGCGAAAATTACAGGCGGACGTTCTTTGAGGCTTGTTGATTCTGATGGTGAAGAGTATCAGGTGAATGGCGTTTCTGCTTGTCTGAACTCGCAGGCTGTTACAGGCGATTGCTGTTTCGCCAATGGGCTGAACGGTCAGAGAGGCTATGAAATTGCTGATGGTGCTGTATGGAAGATAGAATATGTCGATGGTAAGGGCTGGTCGATGTTGAATGTAGGAACGGGTAAGTATCTGAAGGATACTGCTCACCCTGCTATGTTTGATGAGCCTACCTACTTTACCTTCTGTACGCTGAAGCAGGATACTTTCACTGGCATAGAAGGGGTAAGAGTCACGAATCAGGGTAATGATATAAGAAGTGACGGCTATACCTATAACCTCTCTGGTCAGAGAGTAGGTCCCGACTATAAGGGCATCGTCATCAAGAACGGAAAGAAATATGTTATTAAATAGGAGTTAAAGGAGTTAAGGGAGTTAAAGGGAGTTAAGAGGAGTTATCGGCCCTGCGGGCCTCGCCTTCGGCGGGGAGTTAGGGGACAATACTTCTACGCGAAGGACAAACAACAGCAAAACATATGTCCCTTTAACTCCCCGAACGGAGCGAAAGCGGAGTGATAACTCCTCCTAACTCCTCTTAACTCCCCAAGAAATAAGCGGAGCTTGCGAAACTAAAATAAAAATGAAAGAGTCAATGAGAAAGTACATCACTCCAATAGTGTGGTTGGCGGCACTGGCGGTGACGGCAGGGCTGCTACTGAGCTATGAGTACCATGTGCTATGGAAGATTCAGGAGCAGAGCCTCTTTCTCGACACGCCCTTGTTCTTCCGACAGCAGATGGTGGTGCCGGGAGGACTGCTTACCTACATGGGCTGCTTCCTGACACAACTGTTGTACTACCCCGTTTTAGGCGTAGTCGTATTGTGCCTGATGTGGGGACTGCTGATGTGGATGATGCAACGCACGTTTAAGGTCAGCCAACGATGGGCCCCGCTGCTGATAGTGCCGGTGGCAATGCTGTTGGCTGCCAACGTGCAGATGGGCTACTGGATATACCCCATCAAGCTGAAAGGCTGGTATTTTGATGCCACCGTCGGTGTGATGGTGATTGTAGCCCTGTTGTGGCTCTTCCGCATACTGTCGGCACACAGGATTTGGCGTCGGGGGCTGTTGGTGATGACCACCATTGTAGGCTATCCGTTATTCGGCACGTATGCCTTGGCTGCGACGGTGCTGATGGCGCTATGGTGCTGGCGACTTGACAAAGACCGTTGGCAGGCGCTGGCTGACAGCCTATTAGGACTGTTGACCGTAGCAGCCATACCGTTGATGTACTACCAATACGTGTATTACCAGACGAACATGGTGAATCTGTGGTGGACGGCACTGCCCATCTTCAAGATTATTGAGACGAATCAGGAGTACTATGTGCCCTATGCATTGTTGGGCGTATGCCTACTAATACTGACTGTCGGCAAATGGGATCAGGAACCCATCAAACCCATTAAATCCACTAAAACCAAAAAGTCCCCAAAGCCCCAGAAACCAAAGCTCTCGTGGCAGACAGTCATAGTCGTAGGCGTGCTGGTAGCGACGGTGTATGGCGTATGGGAAATGTGGATGAAGGACGAGAACTTCCACCGTGAAGCGGCTATGATGCACTATGCAGAAGAGACACGTTGGGAGGAGGTTCTGGAGGAAGCCGCCCAGCAGCAGGACATCCCAACGAGGTCTATCGTGATGATGAGAAATCTGGCGTTGTCGCGTTTAGGACGGCAGGGGTCGGAGATGTACCAGTATGTTAATGGTTCGAAGAAGCCCGCTTCGCCCTTTGCCCCTCCCTCATCAATGATTGTCGGTGACATGATATACTACAACTATGGCCTGATGAACGACTGCCACCACATGTGTATCGAGGCAGGCGTGGAGTTTGGCTGGCGGGTGCAGCATCTGAAGTACCTTGCACGGTGTGGGCTGATGGCAGGTGAGACGAACGTCATGTACAAATATACCGAAATGCTGAAGCATACGCTGTTCCATAGCCAATGGGCAGAGCATTTGGAGACATTGCTACAGCCTGAACTGAGAAAGAAGGACAAAGAGACGGGGCCTGTGACGCACATGATGCATTACCCTGATGCCGTCGGTGCTGATAATGGATATGCAGAGCGTTACCTGATGAACCATCTGGCTGTCATGGACAGTGATGATCCCTACTTCCAGGAACAGTGCTTGCTGGCGACGCTATGGACGAAAGACAGTAACCTGTTCTGGCCTCGGTTTGCGAAATATCTGAGTCAGCATCAAGGAGAACCTATTCCACGCTATTATATGGAGGCTGCTTATCTCTATTCTGTATTACTAAAGAATGCTCCGTTCCAGATACCGGTGGATGAAGGTACGAAGAGAACCTATCAGGAACTTGACAAACAGTTGCAGCGATTTGACGATAGGGACCTCGACGAGGTGCGTAAGGCTCTCTATCCATTGTATGGCGATACCTACTTCTTTGAATATTTCCTGATGGATGATATTGCATACCTTTAAACTTCGATCTTTATGAAAAAATATATTTTGTTGCTATTGTCTGTCTTGGCTTTGATGACAGCATGTGGACCGCAAGTGCCGAAGAACTATACGTCATCGGATAAACAGCCCGACATATACCCCGACTATAAGGGGGTGACCGTGCCCGTGAATATAGCACCGCTGACGTTTGAGATGAATCGGGAGGCAGAACAGATGGTGGCACGGCTGACGGCTGGTGATGAAGAACTGCTGTGTGGTGGCGATAAGATACAGCCAGGACAGGAAGACTGGCAGCGGCTCGTGACACAGGCTACAGGTAAGAGCATCAGCGTAGAAGTCTATGCCTGCTACGATGGCCAGTGGACGAAGTACAAGCCCTTTGACATCTATGTATCGAAGGACAGCATCGACCCCTATCTAAGCTACCGTCTTATTTCTCCCTCATACGTCAGCTATGAGGAACTCACCATCAGCCAGCGTTGTCTGGAGAACTACGACGAGAGCGTCATCTATGACAACATCCTGTGTAGCGAGGAGGGTAACGGACAGTGTATCAATTGTCATAACTACCAGCAGTACAACCCTGACCGGATGCAGTTCCATGCCCGTCAGAACTTGGGTGGTACCCTCATTGCCTATGACGGAGAGATGAAGAAGATCAACATGAAGAACGACTCCATCCTCTCAGCTGGTGTGTATCCCGCCTGGCATCCCTGGCTGAAGCTGATTGTCTATTCGACGAACAACACGGCTCAGATATTCCAACTCACGAACCCGAACAAGATTGAGGTGTTCGATGCGGAAAGCGACCTGATTGCCTACGATGTGGAGCGCAACGAGGTGACCAACTTGGAGAACGACACGACGGAACTGGAGGTGTTTCCCTGTTGGGCACCCGACGGCAAGTCGCTGTATTATTGTAGTGCACATTTCGAATATACCGACACGACAGACCACGGAGTGCAGGTTATAAAAAAGCGCAGGGAAGTGAAATATAATATCTACCGGAAGTCGTTTAACCCTGAGACGATGACGTTTGGAGAGCGCGAACTGGTGTTCGATGCTGCAGGGCAGGACATGAGTGCCACGCTGCCGAGGGTTTCGCCCGACGGCCGCTGGCTGGTGTTCACCATGGGAAAGTACGGCGTGTTCCACATCTGGCACCGCGATGCCGACCTGTGGGTGATGGATTTAAGTGAAGAGTTAAGAGTGAAAAATGAAGAATCGGCTGCCGCCCGGCCTTTGAGCGAAATTAACAGTCCTGACACGGAGAGCTATCACTCCTGGTCGAGCAATGGCCGATGGCTGGTATTCAGCAGTCGTCGATACGACGGAGAATATACACGTCCTTTCTTTGCACATATCGACCGCGACGGTCGGTGGTCAAAGCCTTTCGAGTTGCCAAGTGCAGACCCTGACTTCCACCGACAGTTTATGAAGTGCTACAACATCCCGGAATTCATGCGAGGCCCCGTCACCATCCGCCCGCAGCAGTTTGCCGATGTGCTGAAGGGTGATGGGGACCCTGTAAAATATGTAAGAAAACTAACAAAATAACTACACAAAATGAAACATTTCCTCTTGATAACAACCGTCATGATGGCGGTTTGCTCAAACATGAAGGCCCAGACGCTGGCTACTGACTATAAGGGGAACAGTAATAACAATCCCATCAGTGCCAACATCTTCTGTGCCGACCCCACAGCCTTGGAATACAACGGACGACTGTATGTTTATGGTACGAATGATAGCCAGTCGTTCATTGCATGTGGCAAGAAAGGCGGTAACAACTACGATCACATCAAGTCCATTGTGGTATTCTCCACAGATGATATGGTCAACTGGACCTTTCATGGCACCATTGACACGAAGAAAATCTGTTCAGGGTGGGTGACCAATCCTTGGTGGCACGGATATGGTGTTTCATGGGCACCGTCAGTAACGTGGCGCACCAATCCCGATACTGGCGAGGATGAGTTCTTCCTTTATTTCTGTAACAGTAGTCATGGCGTGGGTGTGCTGAAGGCCAGTTCGCCCATCGGCCCATGGAAATCACCTAATAAGGAACTGATGATCACTTATGACACATCGGGCGCATTCCCGATGGGAACCTCTGCCAATTTCGACCCAGGTGTGGTCATTGATGACAACGGCATAGGTTGGATTGCTTTCGGTGGACTGAATGATAAAGAAATCGAAAAAAATCCCCTGCTTCCTGATAATGCCCGTATTGTGAAACTAAAGCCTTCGATGACCGAGGTTGATGGTTCGGCAGTCAGGATACCTGCCCCTTACCATTTTGAGGCAAACGAACTGAACTTCATCGGTGGCAAGTATGTCTTTACCTATTGCTCTCATTGGAGCCGCAATCAAGCTGAGTGGAACGCTTACAAGAGTGAGCATAACATTACTGCCAGTATGCCGGGAGGAGGTTGGATGTGCTATATGGTCAGCGACAATCCTTTGGATCCTGACTCATGGGTTTACAAAGACTTCTACGGCCCGGGGGTTGCAGGCAACAACCACTCGCACCTCCAGAAATTTAAGGGAAGATACTATCACATCTATCATGATCACGGAGATATCTTGTTGAATGTCATGAAAAAAGCAGGTGCCGTAGATGCCAGAGCAGGTGATTATCGTTCTATCTGTGTAAATGAAGCAAAAGTGAATGAATCAACAGCAACAATTAATCGTGTCACATTGAGTCATGAGGGTGTCACACAAATCAAGAACTTAGATCCCTATGAATGGCAGGAGGCCGAGACCATGGCCAGCTGTGGCGGTGTGGAATACGAGGACTTCACGAATGTCAAGAAGAATACCGAGATCAGCAGTCTGGGCAATGACGCCTCCCAGAATATGCAGGTGAAAATGAAGACAGGCTCATGGATTAGTGTTCGCAAGGTGAATTTCGGAACGGGTGCCAACAGATTTACCCTACGTGCCAAGGGAACAGGTACAATGGATATACGTACTAGCGTTAACAAGGGAACAATTGTAACCATTGAGTTCTCATCTAATGAGTTGGAGGACCATATCATTGAAATTCCTGCCGACAAATTAGAGAAAATCAAGGGTGTAAAGAATAATCTCTTTTTCGTTGTTACCGCTGGCGAGAATGTATATGTAGATGCCTGGAAGTTTTCCAAAGAACAATCCAGTGGCATCCTGGAAGTGGAGAACAGCACACCCGTCAATAACATCGTGCGCTATGACCTGTCAGGCCGTCGGTTGTCAGACGCTTGCCAGTATCGTGGCATCGTTATTGAGCAATACACCGACAATAACGGTGTGAGATGCACGCGTAAAAAGTTATACAGATAATAGTAATAGACAAAACAAAAATATCCCGCTATCAACTGGTGGCGGGATATTTTGTTTTTCACTTACAGGGGGGAGACTTTACTTAATCACAACCTTTTTACCATTATGTACATAGATTCCTTTACGTGTCGGTTTCGTGCTTAATCTGCGGCCATCCAGTGTACACCAGCCCCTCACCCCTTCCTTGACGTAACTTACACCCTCAATATCGGTGCTGCCATCGTCAATGGTGAAGATAAAGGTGCTCAGGCTCTGGGCAGGCATCACGTAGCTGTACGCATTGGTCGCTTCTGCAATGTCAAGATCCGACTTTTGACAGAGATTCGCACTCTCGTTGCTTGTTGACAGCCATAATGTACCACTCTTTACATTGTAGGGCAGGGATATTTTTAGATCACGAGTGTTTTCCGTTGTGTTAATGCACATTACGATGATGGAGTCACCTTTGACGTATGCGGAGAACTGATAGTCCTGTGGAATTTCCTCTTTCGTACGTCCTGCATTAACATCTTGTGAGGTCTCTAAGCGAGTGGAGCCAGTGACATTCTTTGCAAAGTGAGACATCACGAAGGCACGAGGCAACAGTTCATCCTTTTTGTTATCTGGGGAACTTGCAGTATATTCTACATTATTTATTCTATACGTCCATGGCTGACCTGTTCCGCAGAAAGCCCAATGGGCGCGCAGATACCAGTAGATGTAACCCGTGCAGCCAGCCAGCATACACTCGTTGAGTTCCTCAGCAAAAATCAAGTTCTCGTACCATGTGGGCATGTGGTCAATGTTGTCGAGTACCGAGTGCTCGGTCATCCAGAGCTCCTTGCCATATTGGAGAGGCAGAACGCCTGCCGCTTTCATGTACTGGAGGGGTAAATGGCCGTAAAGGTGGCCTGCCACGATGTCAATTTGCTCTCGGCACGTCGGGTCCTGCATGAGCGGATCGGTATAGTTCTGGGTGAATCCCAACGGCTCACCACTAATCAACTTGACACCACCGTAGGTCTCGCGGTCGAGCATATAGGCATAGTTCTTGACAAGCTTTACCAAATCCTGCGGATCATAGAGGCAGCCCGAATAGTTAACCCACCAGTCGGGCTCGTTCTGGAGGGAGACAGCATCGACATCGACGCCATGATCATGCATCCACTTTAAAAAGGTGTTCAACCACGGGAAAAACTTCTCGTAGCAGTCCTCACGCAACTTGCCTCTCTGATTTTGAGGGTCATTCTCGTTATCCCCGTTCACTTTGCCGCCCTGAGCCGTACCATTGGTTTTGTACTCGCCGGGAGGTGACCAAGGTGTGCCGAAGACAATGCCACCACGCTTCTTAACGGTCTGAGCCGAAGGCAGCGAGCCATTCCAGTCGTAGTCGCCCCAGTTGTCACCAGTAAAGCTCGGCGAGATTTCCATACGCAGGATGTTCAGTCCAATCTTCGACTTTTTACCATAAAGTTTACCAACACAAGCGTTGTCGTCGCCGAATGGCTTCATGGCACCATCACAGCAAGCACCGCCGAAGCCTGTGATGTGCTGCTTCTTGGTGGCATACACTTTTAAAGATGTAGTGGGCTTTGCTGCTTGAATAGCAGTGACAGCCACAATTAGAATCATCGAAAGTAAAAATCTTTTCATAATCACTTATATTTTATATTAATAGTTATTGCACCCAATAATGATTTGGACGCGGCAAAGGTAAGCATAAAATCTGAGAAAGTGAAACTCTAAGTTTTTTTTTTGTAAAATCTCTTTGTGGCATGTAACACATTATATAATATATGATACATACGCAAATGCGGGAATCATAGAACTTTCGTACCTTTGTAACCTAAAATAATAAAACTTAATACTTTTGACGATGAAAAGATCAATTCTATCAGCTGTATTGCTGTGTATGGCTTTCCTTGGAGCGAAAGCCGCTGTTGACCCCAACTTTTACATTTTCCTGTGTTTTGGACAGTCCAACATGGAGGGTGCTGCCCGTCCTGAAGCTGCTGACATTGCCAGTCCTGGCCCCCGCTTCCTGTTGATGCCTGCTGTGGATGATCCGCAGCGTGGCCGTAAGATGGGTGAGTGGTGTGAGGCTTCTGCCCCGCTTTGTCGTCCCAACACAGGTCTGACACCTGCCGACTACTTTGGCCGTACCATGATTGAGACGCTTCCTGAGAACATCCGCGTCGGTGTTATCCATGTGGCTATCGGAGGTATTCGCATAGAAGGCTTCATGCCTGACAGCATAGCCAATTACCTCAAGGTTGCTCCAGGATGGATGAAGGGTATGCTTGAGGCATATGGCAATAACCCCTATGAACGACTGGTCACGCTGGCCAAGAAAGCACAGCAGGACGGTGTCATCAAAGGTGTGCTGATGCACCAGGGTGAGTCGAATACCGGTGACCCCGACTGGGCCTTGAAGGTACAGAATGTCTATGACCACCTACTGGGAGACCTGCAGCTCAAGCCTGAAGAAGTGCCTCTGCTGGCTGGTGAAGTGGTTCAGGCTAACGGTGAGGGACAGTGCATCGCCTGCAATAAGCAGATTGATGAACTGCCGAAAACCCTCCACACAGCCCACGTCATCTCTTCAACAGGTTGCACCAACGGTCCCGACAAGCTACACTTCGATGCGGCTGGTTATCGTGAGTTGGGTCGTCGCTATGGAGAGAAGATGCTGGAACTCATGGGCTACCAGGTACATACCCCGTTCACGGTTCCTGATGATGCCTTTGTTGCAGAAACCACCATCCCCGGACAGGATTTCCCCAAGATTGACGGTGAGCGTCGTGCCTACTTCCGTGTCAATGCACCAACAGCCAATCAAGTCATCCTCGATATCTGTGGTAAGAAATACGACATGCGCCGTGACCAGAATGGCATCTGGTGTGCTGTGACTGATCCGCTCGTTGTCGGTTTCCACTATTACTTTATTAATATAGGTGGCGTCAACGTCATCGATCCTAATACCGAGACCTTCTTTGGCTGTAACCGTGAGGCAGGTGGCATTGAGATTCCTGAGGGTCCAGAGGGCGACTACTACCGTCCGCAGCAGGGTATCCCCCACGGACAGGTGCGTAGCATCTATTACTTTGCAGAATCCACCAACGAGTGGCGCCATGCCATGGTCTATACCCCAGCCGCGTACGAAAAGGGGAAGAAGAAGTACCCCGTGCTCTACTTGCAGCACGGCATGGGTGAGGACGAGACCGGCTGGAGCAAGCAGGGACACATGCAGCACATCATGGATAACCTCATCCACAGTGGCGAGGTGGTACCGATGATTGTGGTCATGGAGAGCGGCGATGTAAAGGCTCCCTTCCGTGGTGGCGACAACCGCCAAGGCTTCAGCGAGTATGGTGCATCGTTCTATAAAGTACTGCTGAACGATCTCATTCCTTATATTGACAAGAACTTCCGCACCAAGAGCGACCGTGAGCACCGTGCTATGGCCGGACTCTCATGGGGTGGTCACCAGACATTTGATGTCGTGCTTACCAATATGGACAAATTCTCATATATGGGTGCTTTCAGTGGAGCCATCTTCGGCCTTGATGTCAAGACAGCTTACGACGGTGTCTTTACTCGTCCTGATGAGTTCAATAAGAAGATGCATTACCTTTATCTGAGTTGTGGCTCGGAGGAAAACTTCGGTACCGAGGCACTGGTAAAGAGTTTGCGCGACAATGGCATCAATGCCGACTTCTATGTCTCTCCTGGTACCCACCATGAGTGGCTTACATGGCGTCGATGCTTCCGTAATTTTGTGCCCCATCTGTTCAAATAAGGCTCCCAACAGGCTCCGTAAACGTTATCGTTTCGGGGCTTGTTGGCTGGTCCAGCTTCTAAAATCGAACAAAAAAATGTTTAAAAAACGCAACGTTTCGTTACACATGTTACATTTCGTAAACTTTTTGTAACATCTTAGAAAGCGTATGTACGCGTAAAAGTCTATCTTTGCATCGTCAAAATGTGACCAGTAACATAATTATGTGGAATAAAACCTATTTTATTATTATAACTAAATCATTATCTAAATTTTAACTTATGTGGAATTTTAAGAATCTACAAAAGCCATTAGTAGTACTATGCCTGCTCTGTTTGCTTCCGTTGGGGGCAATGGCTCAGAGTATTGTCAAAGGTGTAGTAAATGATGAAGCTGGTGAACCCATTATCGGTGCCACTGTTAAAGTACAGGGAACCAATGAGGGTGCTATCACCGACATGGATGGTAACTTCAGCGTGAAGGCCGGTGCCAATGCAACGCTGAATGTTTCCTACATTGGTTATGAGTCCCTGAATGTTGCTGTAGGTGGCAAGAGCTTCATTACAGTTGTACTGAAAGAGGACTCTCGTACACTCGATGACGTTGTCGTTATCGGTTATGGTACGATGAAGAAGAGCGACATCTCTGGTTCTGTTGCTTCTGTTAACACAGCCGAGATGATGAAGCGCGCTCCGACGAACATCGCCCAGGGACTGCAGGGTGCTGCTCCTGGTGTGATGGTTACCATGCAGGACGGTGCTCCTGATGCTAACGCTGCCGTTCGCATCCGTGGTGTCGCCACCATTAACGGTAATGCCGCTCCTCTCTATGTCGTTGACGGTGTACAGGTTGGTACAAATGCCAACTTCCTAAACCCCTCAGACATTGAGAGCATTGAGGTTTTGAAGGATGCTTCTGCAACCGCTATTTACGGTGCTGCAGGTGCTAACGGTGTTGTCATGATTACCACTAAGCACGGTAAGGCTGGCAAGACCTCACTCAACATCACAGCCAACTTTGGTCTGCAGACTGCTCCTGGTAACCTCGATGTAGTAAGCCTCGACGGTTATGCCCAGACCATCCGTACTGCCCGTGCCAATGACGGTGCCGATCTTTGGAACCAGGTTTGGAGTGAGCAGTATGACGGCAAGCGCAAGTATATTGACTGGCTCGACGTGATGACCCGTACAAGCCTGAAGCAGGACTACAACGTTTCTGCTGCCGGCGGAAACGAGAAGACGCAGTATAGCGGTTCGGTAGGTTTCCTCCGCAACGACGGTGTGGTTGTCAATACACGCTACCAGCGTATCACGGCCCGTGCCAACATCAAGTCCCAGATCAACGACTTTATCGAGTTTGGTGCAGACGTTAGCTTCGTACACTCTGACTCTTACGGTTCAAACAACTCAGTAGGTAACTTCGGTAACCTGTCATCTTATCGTGACTACGCTTTTGCATGTCCTACGATGGACTTCGTAAGCCGTGGTGATGCTACCTATGATGGTGTTCCTGCAGGTACTTATATTTCTCCGAATGTTGTTAACCCAGACGGAACCTTTGGTGAAGTACTTGGTGGTAAGGATACCAACGATGGCTTCTGGGGAACAACTCTCGGTAACATGTATGCTAAGCAAATGGAGTTGGCAGGCCGCAACCGCACCAACCGTGCATTGGCAAGTGCCTACCTCGCCATCACCCCGATTAAGGGTCTGACTTGGAAGACTTTGGTTTCTTATGACTATTCAGGCTCTTCAAGCAATAATGTTTCTGGTGCTATCTCTCGCTTCAACATCGTTGATGGCAAGTACATTGATGTTACTACGGGTGGTAATGCCTACGTTAACCCCGGCAACAAAAACGCTATGAGTTTTAGCGTTTCTAACAGTGACGGTCAGACTTTGGATATCCAGAATACCTTGACCTACAATTGGAAGAACGATATTCATGACCTGACTGTCATGTTGGGTAATGAGGTTTCTCGCTGGTATGGTCAGTGGGCTTCTGCCGGAGCACGTGATTTCTGGAGCACCCAGAACCGTAACGTCAGCCTGACCAAGGATCCTTCTACCATCAGTGCTGGTGGTGCTCTGAGCCTTGAGACCCGTGGTATTTCTTACTTCGGTCGTCTGGCTTACAGCTTCATGGGTCGTTATAACTTGACTGCTACACTGCGTCGTGACGGTAGCTCTAACTTCGGTTCTGGTAACCGTTGGGGTACCTTCCCCTCAGCAGCAGCTTCTTGGCGTATCTCTGAGGAGCCGTTCATGAAGGATGTTGATTGGATTAGCAACCTGAAGCTCCGTGTAGGTTGGGGTCAGACTGGTAACTCAGGTGGTGCTACTGACTTCGCTGTTGCAGGTCTTTCTACGACTAATGTTAAGTATTCATATTATCAGGCAGGACAGGGTATCGGTGCCAACAATGGTTTGACATTCGATACTGGTTTCTATTCTCCGCTGGTTGACACCAACCTGAAGTGGGAAACCAACGAGCAGCTGAACTTCGGTCTTGACTTCTCTCTGCTGAAGGGTGACCTGACCGTAGGTTTGGATTACTTCATCCGTACTTCTAAGGATTTGTTGCTGAACCGTCAGATTCGTCCTTCTCAGGGTAACACCGCTATCTACACCAACTACGGTGAGATTGAGAACAAGGGCTTCGAGTTCAGCCTCGCTTACAACAAGCGCCTGAATCAGGACTGGACCATCAATGCTACTCTGACTGGTTCTACTCTGTCGAATAAGGTTAAGGAGATGGGTGATCCTCTTTATAACACCAACTCTGACTCTTCTGGCCAGGGAACTGGCGACGGCTCTAACACGGGTGCTGTAGGTGCTGCTTCTGGTTACTACTGGGGCAACCACTCTATCTGTAAAGAAGGTGAAGCTGTAGGTTCTTACTATGGTTATCGTTGTATCGGTATCTATACTAATGAATCGCAGTTTACTGAGACAGAGAAAGTGCCAGTTTATAACGCTGACGGAACTCCGAAATTAGATGCTAACGGAAATCCTGTCATGAAGGATGTTTTGAAGTATCCGCATGAGGGTGGTGATGCTGCCGCTAAGCTCGGTGACTACATCTTCGAGGATATAAACAACGACGGTGTCCTGGACGAGAACGATATGACCATTCTTGGCAACGGCTTCCCCACATTCAACTTCGGCTTGAACCTGGGTGCTACCTATAAGAACTTTGACTTCTCTGTATATATGTATGGTGAACTGGGTAAGGATATCTTATCTTACTCTGCTATGCGTCTGAGCAACATGTTCTCATCAGACGATGGTACTGCTCCTCGTATCCTGCAGGAGGTTGCTGACAATGCTTGGTCAGCTTCTAATCCTAATGCAGAGTTCTCCCGTCTGTCAATGAAGGATACAGGTCATAACATGCGTGTATCTGATAAGTGGGTGAAGAATGGTAACTTCCTCCGTATCGCTAACATCCAGATTGGTTACACACTGCCGAGAGAAATCGCCAAGAAGGCTTATCTGGAGTCTGCACGTGTTTATCTGGCTGTTTCTAACCTTGCGACCATTTCTCCTTACAACAAGTACGGAGATCCCGAAGTTGGACAGGGTTCTGTTCTCTACACAGGTCTTGACACTGGTCGTTATCCCATGCCTCGTACTTACACCTTGGGTCTTAACGTAACTTTCTAATGGTTAAAGAGTAAGAAACAAAAAAAGTAAATAAAAATAATACAAATATGAAAACAAAATATTTCATTTACGGAACAGCGTTGTGCGGCCTGCTGGGTTTAGGACTCAACTCCTGCAACAATGATGAGTTCCTTGATGTGCCTCATGGAAACATTCTTCCTGCAAATGCCATCTTTGATACTGATGAGGCTGCCATCGCAGCACTGACAGGTTGCTACGACCTGATGCTGCCGAGTAATACGACCGACTTCGCTGGAAATTCGGTACATAATGGCGACCCCTTCAAACCATACGTATTCACGACCTCTCACCCCACGATGGACTCTCAGGCTTCAGGTTGGGATAAGGCTTTCTGCCAGCAGGGTTGGAACGCTCAAACTACTGAGCTGCTCAGTGGCTGGCGTCATGCTTATGCTGCAATCTCTCGCTGTAACGAATATCTTGCAGGTATTGAGACTGCTGAGGCACTGACTCCTTCTGTCAGAACACACCTGCAGGGTGAAGCTCTTGCCCTTCGTTCTTATCAGTACCACTGGCTGGCAACAACTTTCGGACGTGTACCCTGGCTGGAAGCTGGTGAGACATACGTAAATACTCCCGCCAAGGCTCGTGTTGCAACTCATGAGGAGATGTGGGACAAGATTATCGCCGACTTTACGAAGGCTGCAGAACTGCTTGACTGGGAGCCCATGAATGGTCAGTATGGTCGCTGCACTAAGGGTATGGCTTTGGCTTACTTGGCTGACTCTTACATGTGGAAGGCTTATCGTACAGGTAATGAATCATATTATAATGATGCAAAGAAATACCTGAAACAGATCATCGACGACGGTCCCTATGTGCTGAACCGCTCTTTCTCTACGCTCTTCGACGCTGACGAGGCATGGGGCAAGGAAGCTATCTGGCAGGTTGTCCTCAACGAGGGTGACCAGTGGGGTGGCTGGGACGGCGGCAAATGGTCCGAGGCTCACGGTTGGGTAGGCTTCTACTATGGTGCACCCGCTAACGGAGCTTGGGGTACCTACGCTGTGTCATACGAGCTCTACGACGCCTATGAGGACGGTGACAAGCGCCGTGACGCTTCTCTCGTTACTGCTTGTATTCCTGAGTCTGAGCTCGATCGCATCAGCAAGGAGGAAGGCCGTGACATTAAGAATCACTGGAAGCAGACCTTCAAGCCTACGGCATGGCTGTCCAATGAGGCAAACCTTTATCAAGAGATTAAGGATGCAGACGGGAAAGGTACTGGTAAGTATGACCATAACACTACCAAGTATGTTGGAAAGGGTACTGTAGATTTTAATAACTACAATAATAACACTATTCTGTACGACCCGGATTGTCCTATCGGTTTCAACCCGTTTGCACAAGAGTTCGTAAAATACAACACGTTCCATCGTGAGCCTGGTGACATCGCTCCTACGGTTTATTCTACCAAGCACTGGCGTAATGGCCGTGGTACTCACTGGTCTGGTGACCAGTGGCTGCCGGATCATATCTACATGAAGCGTCTGGCTAACGTCTATCTGGACTATGCAGAATGCTGCTTCCGTACAGGTGAGACTGCTGAGGGTTGGAAGTATGTCAACCTCATCCGTAATCGTGCATTCGGTAATCTGGAGGTAGGCCACAAGGATGAGTTGACTGCTAAGTACAACAACTACTATAAGTGGTTGGGCACTTTCTATAAGGATAACGGCTTTGGCTACTACACTGTTTCTGACGAATATCCTATTCCATTTAGTGAGAAGGAAGTTGCTGTACCTGATGCAGAGCAGTACTATACTGCGTTGAAGGCTGCCAAGGGCTTTACCTCTCCTGTATGGCAGGTTGCTGTCAACGAGGAGCGCCGTAAGGAGTTCAATGCTGAGTGGAGTCTGAAGACTGACCTCCAGAAGTCCGGCTATCTGGTTGACCACATGGATCACAACTATCCGAAGGGCTATGGTACGGAGACTGGCATGACACAGATCTACACATGGCGTACATACCGTGGCTTCGACTTCAACGAGGGTAAGATGGATATGCCTATCCCGCAGGACGAGCTGATCAAGAATCCGCTCTGTGACCAGAACGAGGCTTATCGTTAAGATAATATTGCTTTAGATTTATACATTCACGGAAAGGGGTGTTGCGTCGCTTGGCGCGACACCCCTTATTAACTCAAATTATACAAGTGAGAATGAAGGATTCAGTATTTCGTTTTTGGAATCAGATCACGGTAGCTGTATTTGTCATCGTGGTGTTCTGCTTCTGGTTATTCTTATATCCGTTTATCCCTGTAACAAGGGAAATGTCAGTATTGTTCCTATGGAATAGTGGCTATCTGACAGAACGCCTGATGATTCCTGGGGGGCTGGCTCAGTATCTGGGCGAGGGCTTCGCACAGTTCTTTCTGAATCCTTTCAATGCAGCACTGATTTATGCTGTTCTTTTTGTGACTGTCCAGCAACTGACAAGTAAGCTGCTACGTCAATTCTTCCCTGCCATCAAAGACAAGGTACGTTTTCCGCTCTCGCTGATACCTCCCTGCATCCTGTGGTATGTGGCCATGTTGCCCCAAGTTCCGCTAACGCCTACGATGGCTTTGGTGCTTGTCATGATTGTGGGTTGCCTGGTGATGGGTATTTCATCCAAGCGGCTGCGACTCATCGTTCTGTGTCTGGCTATTCCTGTCATGTATTGGCTGACAGGTCCCATGGCTGTTCTTCTTGTTCTCTGTTCTATCCGATGGATACCCTTGACAGCCACTTTGTTTGCTGCCTGTCTGATAGGCAGTTCATACGTGACACCCTATCCGTTGGAACAGATCGTCAAAGGCATTGACTATAATTGGAGTGGTGTCAGGAAAATGGGTACTTACGAGGAAATGGAGTGTGACATGCTAATGCGTCAGCAGAAGTGGGATAAGATTCTGCAGAAGTTCAAGTCTCCCGAGTCTCCTGCTGTCAGAAGTGCCTACATCTATGCCCTCCATCAGTTAGGGCAGATGAGTAAGAACGAGTTTCTTTCCAGAATAGTCGTGCCTCAGAATATGTATAGTAGCGAACCGTCTGTATTCTGCGTGGGCGACGTACATTTTGTCGTGTATTTTGGCAGTTTGTCGTCAGCCTTTATGGTCAGCGACTTGGCATCGATGATTTATTGGCCTTACATTTCCCAGCGTGCAGCCTTTGAGGCTATGGAGTATATTCCCAACTATAATAAAAGTGCCAGGGCACTAAAGCGACTTACAGAGATATGTATTATTACTGGACAGTATGAGTTGGCCAGAAAATACCTCTCTATACTGGACGAGACAACCTTCTATCGCCGATGGGTGCAGAAGATGCGCCCTCTGGTGGATAATCCCCAGTTGATAGATCAGTATCCTTATTTCAAACAATCACGGGAATCGTATGAGCAGACAGAAGACATTTTCTTTATCTAAGTGCCTTATGAGACATTTTTATGTAATTATACTTTCATCTCTTTTCGTCCTCCTGCTTATGGGCTGCCACTCCACACCTGAGAATGTGGCGCAGAAGAACGAGTTGCCCGACATCTATCCTGACTATGTAGGCGTCACCATTCCCGTGGGTATTGCACCGCTTAACTTCTCAATGGCTGATGACGAGGTAGAGGCCGTTGACGTAGAGGTGAAGGGCTCGAAGGGTGGGGCACTGCATACCAACGGTGACTATGCCGACTTCGATATCGACGAGTGGCACCAGCTGCTCAAGCAGAACAAGGGTGGAAAGTTGACGTTGACTGTCTGTGCAGAGAAAAATGGGGAGTGGAGGCAATATCGCAATTTTGAGGTTTTCGTGAGCAGCGAGGCTTTGGACGAGTGGGGCATCACCTATCGCCGCATTCCTCCCAGCTACGAGATATACAGTAAGATGGGACTCTACCAGCGTGACCTCAGCAACTTCAACGAGACAGCATTGCTGGAGAATACGCAGGTTTCAGGACAGTGTATCAACTGCCATTATGCCAACCGCACCAATCCTGACCAGTACGTGTTCCACGTACGTGGCGAACATGGGGCGACGGCGATATATAGGGAGCAAGGGGCGGGGTGCAAGGAGCAAGCTCTAGAATTATTGCAGGCCAAGAACGACTCCTTGGACGGCTCAATGGTCTATCCTTACTGGCATCCCGGAGGACGCTACTGCGCCTTCTCTACCAACAAAACGTCACAGATGTTCCATATGCATGGATCGAAACGCATTGAGGTATATGATTCTTCGTCTGATGTCTTTGTCTATGACACCCAGACGCATACCATCCTGAAGGATACGCTTATCATGAAGACTCTTTGGGCAGAGAACACGCCCGCCTTCTCGCCTGACGGTAAATGGCTTTACTTTACTACGGCACGCCGACAGGTCTATCCCACTGATTACGACAAGGAACGTTATAATCTCTGCCGTGTGGCCTTCGACGAAAAGACGGGCAGGTTAGGTGCCCAGATCGATACGCTTATCAATGCCAATGCCATTGGTAAGAGTGTCACGTGGCCACGTCCCTCTTACGATGGCCGATATATCATGTACACCCAAACTGACTGGGGTTACTTCTCCGTGTGGCATCCTGAGGCCGACCTCTGGTTGCTGGATTTGAAGACTGGCGAGAGCCGTCCTTTGAGTGAGGTGAACAGCCCACGTGCCGAGAGTCTGCACAATTGGAACGTCAATAGCCGTTGGTTCCTTTTTACCAGCCGTCGTGACGATGCGCTCTACACCCGTGTCTATTTCGCTTCTATCGATGAGCAGGGTCGTGTCACCAAGCCTTTCATGCTTCCCCAGCGTAATCCCAAGGAGTATTATCGCGAGCTCATGTATTCTTACAACACGCCCGACTTCACCTCCCGTCCCGTCACTTTTGATGCCCGTCAACTGGGTATCAGGATAGAGAGCGACGAGCGCGTAAAGACAATAGTAAAATAGTTTCTATGATGTTACATCAGCAAAAGTATTGGAAACGCAAGATAAAGCATAATTAGTGTATATTCTATACCTTTGCACCAGAAGACAAAAATAACTTATTATATCAACTCATTCACCTAGGAGGGTGTGTCAGCAATAACACATCCTCTTTCTTTTGATACATTACATAATATTAAGATACAATGAAAAGATTTAGCCTACTGACCTTGTTGTGCCTTGCGGTGATAGCCGTGAAGGCACAGAACCCGTATCTCCCCCTGTGGGAGCATCTGCCTGACGGCGAACCCCGTGTGTTTGAAGACCCTGATCAGCCAGGAAAGTTTCGTGCCTACATCATCGGCTCTCACGATACCCACTACAACGAGTATTGTGGCAGCGACATCCGCATGTGGTCGGCACCAGTAGAAGACCTCACCCAGTGGCGCGACGAAGGCCCCATCTTCTCGTGGTACGTGAATGGCCAGTGGGACACGATGTTCGCACCAGATCTGGTGGAGACCGTTGACAAAGCGACAGGCAAGAAGACCTATTGGCTCTATCCCCACAGTCGCGGATGGCGACGTGTGGCCACCGTCTGTAAGGGCGACCGTCCCAATGGTCCCTTCACTCCTGTGAACTTGACGGCTGACGGCACTCAGTGTCTCGACGGTTCCCTCATCGACTTCGACCCGTCGGTATTCATTGAGCCGGTTAACAACAAGAAAGACCCCGACTTCAAGACAGGCTTCCGTGCTTATGTGTTCTATGGCTTCCAGCACTCCACGGCCTGTGAGCTGGATCCCCAGACGATGTACTCCAAGCGTCCGGGCACGGAACTCATAGACCCGTTCATTCCTGCCAGCAGCGCCGACGGACGTCTGCTTGACAGGGAGGGCAGCGAGTATAAGGCCCTCTATCAGGGACAGAACCCGCTCGACTTCAACTTCTTCGAAGCCAGCAGCATTCGTCAGGTAGGAAATAAGTACGTGATGGTGTTCTCTGGCTACTCCGGCAAGGAGTACGGTCTTGGAAACACCAATTCCGCCCTGCGCTATGCCTACGGAGACTCTCCCCTCGGTCCCTGGCGTTCTGGCGGTGTGCTGGTTGATTCGCGTGGCGTGGTGCTCAACGAAGACGGCACGAAACTGACCACCACCAACGCAGCTCATAATACCCACGGCTCCTTGCAGCAGATTAACGGCCAGTGGTACGTGTTCTACCACCGTCCGCCGCGTGGCTTCGGCTATGCCCGTCAGGCCATGGTGGCTCCCGTCAAGATTGAGTGGGACAAGAAACCCGTAGCCAAGGGCGGTCAGGTCCGCATCACGGGCTATGACCCCTACATCAGCAATAACGAGTGGACGGCCAAGGCCACTGACGGCAACTGCTATACCGGTGCCGAGGTCACCAGTGAGGGCTTCCAGATTTTCGGTCTGCCCCCTTACCAGTATTACTCTGCCGGTATAGCCTGCTGGATGTCAGGAGGCACGAACTCAAACGAGTGGATGCAGGACAACCACGACGTGTGGGACAACAATATGGACCTGGCTGGTATCACCAACAAGGGTGTCGTAGGTTTCAAGTACTTCGGTTTCGGAGGACTGACACAGGCCACCAAGGGCCTGCCTGCCTTTGCAGGAACGCAGACAGGCGACGGCACCGTGCTCAACCTGAACCTGACGTCTGGCGGACAGGGAGCTTTCAAGGTTCATGTCATGCTCGACGGCCCCTATGCCAACAGCACATGGAACGGCCGTGAGATAGCCGTTATTGAGGTTCCTGCCGATGCGCCACGCGTAGCTACCAACTATCAGGTTGCTGTGCCTGCTGTCGAAGGACTCACAGGCAAGCATGCCATCTATCTGGTGGCCGATGGTCCAGAGGTGCGTCAGCCGGAGCGTCCCCAGTGGGGTCCCCGTCGTCCGCAGCGTCCTGTAGGACTCTTCGACCTGCACGGAATCGGCTTCTCGAAGCAGGGGACAACCTGCGAACGTCCCCGTGTGCCCCAGATCACCATCACCATCGATGGCCAGCGTCTCAATATTCCTGCCACTCCTATCTATGGCACCAATGCCAACGGTTACATGGAGTGTAACCATTATCAGGTGTATGGCAAGCTGACCGGCAGCTCGAAGCTGAGCGCACAGTGTGATGACCCCACGGTCAGCATCAGCGTCAGCCCCATTGTTGAGGGTCGTGCTACCGTTAAGGCAACATGGAATGGTGTGACAAAGATATATTTAATTAATTAAGGAGTTAAGGGGAGTTAAGAGGAGTTATCGGCCCTGCGGGCCTCGCCTTCGGCGGGGAGTTAAAGGGACGATACTCCTGCTGCTCCAAGTTTCCTGAGGGACAAAACGACAGCAAAACATACGTCCCTTAACTCCCCTTAACTCCCCCTAACTCCTCCTAACTCCCTTAACTACCCAAAAAGAAAGATCAATGATGAAGAAAAGCATAACAACATGTTTTCTGGCGCTTGCAGCCCTGACGCTACAAGCCCAGAATCCTTTTGTGCAGACCTGGTTCACCAGCGACCCTGCTCCGATGGTACACAACGGTACCATGTACGTCTATACCGGTCATGACGAGGATAAGGCCGACTTCTTCTGGATGCAGGAGTGGCGCGTCTATTCCACGCAGGATATGGTGAACTGGCAGGACCACGGTTCACCGCTGGCCCTCGAGAGCTTCTCGTGGGCAGACGATCGTGCCTGGGCTTCACAGACCATTGAGCGCGACGGTAAGTTCTACTGGTACATCTGCGCCCACTCTAAAATATCGGGTGGCATGGCCATCGGCGTAGCTGTCAGCGACAGCCCCACCGGTCCCTTCAAGGATGCCATTGGCAAGCCGTTGTTCGAGAACGGTTCGTGGGACCACATCGACCCCACGGTGATGATTGACGACGACGGTCAGGCATGGCTCATGTGGGGTAACCCTCGTGTGTATTACCTGAAGCTCAACCGCGACATGATCAGCTACGAGGGTGAGCTGGGTATGCTGCCCATGACCGAAGAGGCTTTCGGCTCTCCTGCCATGAACGAACGCGAGCGAGGTAAGAAGTATAAGGACTCTTATGTGGAAGGTCCTTGGCTCACCAAGCGTAATGGTGTCTATCAGTTACTCTACGCTGCCGGCGGTGTTCCTGAACATATCAGCTATAGCACGGCACCGTCGCCCACAGGTCCCTGGACCTATGCCGGCGAGATCATGCCGCTCTGTGAGACAAATTCGTTCACCAACCACTGTGGTGTAGCCGACTTCAAGGGCCACTCCTATTTCTTCTACCACACAGGTAAACTGCCTGAGGGTGGTGGTTTCGGACGTAGCGTGGCCGTCGAGGAGTTCAAGTACAATGCCGACGGCTCCTTCCCCACCATCATGCCTACCGACGAGGGTGTGCAGCCCGTTGACAACTTCGATCCCTACCGTCGTGTTGAGGCTGAGACCATAGCGTTCTCACGTGGCGTGAAGACCGAGCAGAACGACCAGGTGGGCGTCTATGTCACTGATATCCATAATGGCGACTATATCAAGCTGCAGAACGTCCATTTCTGCAAGAATCTGCCACGTACCTTTACCGCTCGTGTGGCCAGTGGACTGCGTGGTGGTAAGATAGAGATACGCATCGACAGCCTCGGCGGACAGCTCCTCGGTACCCTCGACGTGCCTGGCACGGGCGGCTGGGAACGGTGGCAGACGCTGACCACCGACCTCACTGCCATTGCACGCGGACACCATGACCTCTATTTCGTGTTTACAGGTCGTAAAGGTCCGAAGCTCTTCAACTTCGACTGGTGGGAGATGCGCGGACTCGAGCAGGTCAACATGCCGCTCTTCCAGACCAAATACACCGCTGACCCGTCACCTCTGGTAGTAGGTGACACGTTGTTCCTCTATACATCGCACGATGCCTCTCCCGAGGATATTCCCGATGAGAACGAGCAGGGTTCTGCAGGTTTCTTCATGTACGACTGGCTGCTGTGGTCAACCACCGATATGGTGAACTGGACGGAGCATGGCGCTGTGGCTTCGCTCAAGGACTTCCCCTGGCGCAGCCGTGACAACGGTGCCTGGGCCATCCAGACCGTCGAGCGTAACGGCAAGTACTACCTCTATGCACCGCTGCACGGACATGGCATCGGCGTCTTGGAAAGTGACTCGCCCTATGGTCCGTTCCGCGATCCCCTGGGCAAACCGCTGGTGTGGGACCAGAGCAACTGGTTCGACATCGACCCCACCGTCTATACCGACGATGACGGACAGGCTTATATGTACTGGGGCAACCCCCATACCTTCTGGGCTAAGCTCGGTGAGGACATGACCTCATTGACGAGCGACGTCACCAAGTTGCCGCATATCCCCAACTATCAGGAAGGCCCGTGGTTCTATAAGCGCAACGGCCACTATTATCTTGGCTTCGCTTCCACCTGCTGTCCCGAGGCGCTGGGCTATGCCATGAGCAATTCGCCCACAGGTCCCTGGGAGTGGAAAGGCTACATCATGAAGCCCACACCGCGTGACCGCGGCAACCATCCTGGCATCTGCGACTATAAGGGACACTCGTACGTCTTCGGACAGAACTACGACCTGATGCACCTCGATACCTTCGTGCACCATGAGCGTCGTAGCGTCTCTGCTACGGAGATTACCTACAATGCCGACGGAACCATTCAGGAAGTACCCTACTGGCTCGACCAGCAGCCCATGAAGCAGCTGCACTGGCTCAACCCCTTCCAGCGTGTGGAGGCAGAGACCATGGCCTGGGGCTACGGACTGAAGAGTGCCAAGATGGGCATTGAGAATACGGGTGTCGTAGCCGATATGCCCGCATCGACTGGTCGCCGTAACATGTATATCTATGACCTCAACGACGGTGAGTATATCCGTCTGCGTGGTGTTGACTTCGGCAGTGGTGCCAAGCAGTTCAGCATCATGGCTGCCGCCACCGGTACTGCTACCATCACCCTGCGCCTCGACGGTCAGCATGGTCCCGTCATCGGTACCGTGACCATCGGAAAGACCGGTTCGGTGGAGAAATACAAGGAGTTTAAGGGTAAGGTAAAGGATGCTGCCGGCGTTCACGACCTTTATATCTGTTTCAGCAAGACGCAGGGAGACGTGCGTTTAGACTATTGGAAGTTTAAGAAATAACAAAAAACCATCATGAGAAAACAATTGATTACATTATGCGCTTTGCTGACAGCAACCGTCTGTCTGGCACAGCCTAAGTCACGCATCGTGGAAGATGGTGGCACTGGCCCTTACAAGGCCGTCATGACCGAAGTAGATGGACTGGCGGAGCATACCGTGTTCCGTCCGCAAGACCTCTCTGCGTTCAATGCCCAGAAGCCGCTCCCTGTCCTCGTTTGGGGTAACGGAGCATGTGCCAACTCGCCTTGGGAGCACATGAACTTCCTGAACGAGATTGCCTCGCACGGCTACCTGGTACTGGCAACAGGTATCATTCCCATGACCGATGAGTGGTATCAGGGTCCCATGTCTCGCGCAGAGCAACAGATTGAGAGCATCGACTGGGCCATTGCCCAGAATGCCGACCCTCAGAGTCCGTACTATCAGAAGATTGACGTGAAGAACCTCTGTGTGGCAGGTATGTCATGTGGTGGTCTGCAGACGCTCTTCAACTGTGCCGATCCGCGCATCAAGGCCCTTATGATCTGCAACAGCGGACTCTTCAAGATGGAGAACGCTGGACAGGCCGTTGGTGGCATGCCCATGCCTCCCAAGGAGAAGCTTGCTGAGATTCACACCCCTATCATCTATATTCTTGGCGGCAAGGAAGATATTGCCTACGAGAACGGTATGGACGACTTCCGCCGCATCAGCCACGTGCCGGCCTATGCTGCCAACTATCCCGTTGGTCACGGAGGCACCTACCGTGAGGCGCATGGTGGTGAGTTTACCGTTGTCGCCCTTGCATGGCTCAACTGGCAACTGAAGAACGACCAGCAGGCTGCTGCCATGTTCAGAGGCGCCAATCCCGCCCTCGCCCAGCGTGACAAGTGGACGCTGGAGAAGAATGGTAAAGCAGAGTAATCTCCTAATTTTTCACAAAAGATTCCTCCGTATCGCTGGTGGTATGGAGGTTTTTTTGTACCTTTGCGCGGAAGACAGCTTGAAGTAATTTATGAGGTTCAGACGATGGTTCGTGTTAGGTGTCCTGCTGGGGTTATTGGCAGGCGAGTCGGCGGCACAGGGTGTGCTGACCGACAGGTATAACATAGCTCGACTGGACTTGGCAGCGGGGCTTCCCCACAACCATGTTAACCACATTTTTGCCGATAGCCAGGGCTTTGTGTGGATTTCGACCTATGGTGGAGGTGCTGTGCGCTATGATGGCTATACGTTTAAACGGCTGTTGGCCAGCGGACTTTTGGCGCCCAGCAATTCATGCAAGGGATTTGCCGAGGACCGCCACCACCGCCTATGGGTGGCCTTCGACGAGGGCACGGCGGTAGTTGACATGCGGACGATGGCCTGCATAGACTTCGGCAGCAGGCTGACACAGAATGCCGTCAAGGTGTATTGCGATACAAAGGGTGCCATGTGGCACGTGACGCGTGATAGCGTATTCCGCTATACTTTCGACGAAGCAGGACGCATGGCACACGTCAGCAAGTGCCACTATCGTGGTAACACGCCCGACGTTACCATCAGCGACATCGAACATAACGGTACCGTATGGATTAACATCGACGGTGGCTTGTACCGCCTGTCGGAAAGCGGATCGACGCTGGTACGCAGTGACATTGCTCCAGCTATTGCACAATTGCAGGGGCTGTACGTGACCGACCTGCTGAAACGCGGCAACACGGTGTGGATAGCAACGAACCTGGGGCTGTATGCCTACGACCAGTATGCCGGCACCCTGACGGCATTCCGCCATACAGCCGACATCCATTCGCTGTCGCACGACTATGCTACGGCACTGGCTGTCACGCCCAGCGGACGGCTGCTGGTGGGAACGTTGCGGGGTATGAATATCCTGGACGAACAACATGGCACCTTCGAACAATGGACAACGGCAACGACCGTGAAGCCTATGCCCAGCGACTTCGTGCACTGCTTGATGGTACGTGACGGGCAAATCTGGATTGGAACCGAGACGGCAGGCATTGTCAAGCTGTCGCCACAGCCGCTGATGCTCCGCAACTTCGTTCATCAGCCGTCGCGGCCAGGGTCCTTGTCACCCAACCCCGTCAATGCGATGTACGTTGAGCCTAACGGCACGTTGTGGGTGGGAACCGTCGAGGGAGGCCTGAACAGGTTAGATGCCACACAGCATACGGAAGACGGGGTCTTTGAGCACTGGTCGCTCTACGACTTGGGACTCAAGCACAACACGGTATCCGTATTGGAACCCGACGCTCATGGACGCCTGTGGATAGGCTCGTGGGGTGGGGGATTGAATTGGATAGAGCTAAGTGGCAAGAGGTCAGAGGTGCACCATGTGGAGATGCCGTCCGACATGGTGGCCATGACCAACTATATCGGTGCACTGGCATACGACAAGTATAACGATGCTCTGTGGATTGGCAGTAACGACGGTATTTTCTACTATGAACTGAAGGCTGGCACGTTAGCCGATCCGTTCAAGGAAAACCGTCTGATACGTGGCTGCATAGGCAGTTTGGTAGATCGCAGGGGGCGCCTCTGGATGGGTTGTCTGTCAGGCGTCTGCATCGTTGACTTGAAGTCGAAAATGCCCTTCAAGTACCGTCGCCTGCGCAATAAGTTGGACCACCCCGAGTCGCCTGTCATTGACAAGATCTGTTGCTTCTGCGAGACCAAGGACGGCACGTTGTGGCTGGGCTCGAATGGTTATGGACTGTACAGAATGGTGGAAGGTGGAGAGACAAAAGAGCGCTTTGAACTATTGACCACGGATGACGGTCTGGCAAACAATGCCGTGAAGGGCATTGTGGAGGATGAGCAGGGACGCCTTTGGATTACGACGGACAACGGTCTGTCGGTCTATGACCCTCGCACGCGTACCTTTAATAATTATGGTGAGCTGGACGGACTGCTCAGTCAGCGGTTCTACTGGAACTCGGCGGTGCACGGAGCAAATGGTGCCATCTGGTTGGGCACCACAGCCGGACTCACCGAGATGCGTGGCGAGAATGCGGATGCCCGCTACGAGCCGCACCTGCGCTTTACCCGCCTGATGGTCGATAACCAGGAGGTCAGTGCAGCCCATAGCGAGATGCTTGATGCAGATATTTCCCAGGCCACCTGCATCCGACTGCACGAGTCGAACAAGTCGATGGCCATTGATTTCTCGACGCTGACCTATGCCGGTGAGACGCAAGGGCAGTACAGCTACCGCCTGCGTGGCTTCGAGGACGACTGGACGCCTCTGAAGCCTGGTGAGCACTCCGTACGCTATACCAGCCTGAAGCCCGGCTCCTACACCTTCGAAGTACAATATACCCTAGGGGAGGGTGATGAGCCGCAGACGGCCAGCATCCAAGTGGAAGTGGCACCTTACTTCTGGAAGAGCTGGTGGTTTATATTGTTGGTCGTAGTGCTGCTTTCCGCTCTGATTGTGTGGTACTACCACCGTCGTATGGAGTTGTGGCGTCAGCAAGAAGCAGAAAAGCTGCTGTTGCCCATTCGTCGTGTACTGAATGAGTCGGATGCCCCCGAGCTGCTGCAGTCGCGCATCCAGAACATCATCGACAACCACGAACGTCTGCAGAAGAGCTATCGTCGCAGTGTGGAGGCCGACAAACAGGAAGTGATGCGTACCAAAAAGTCGTTCATGGAACGTGCGACGGACGTGATGGAGCAGAACTACACCAACAGCGAGTTCGGCATCAATGAGTTTGCCGAGGCACTGGGCATGAGCAAGAGTCTGGTGTCGAAACGTCTGAATGCCGAGACTGGACAGAGCACCAGTCAGTTTATCCGTAACTACCGCCTGACCATTGCCAGGAAGCTACTGTTGGAGAATTGGGCCAACAGAAACATTACCGAGATTGCCTATAAAGTGGGATTCAACGACCCGAAGTATTTTACGCGTTGTTTCACACGACAGTATGGCACCAGTCCTAGTTCGTATGCAGGGGAGGACGCTTCGGTGGACGAAAAATAGGGTCTAAATCATGATTTATTAGGTGAAAAATGCATAATTACGCATTTGTCCACCTAATAAACTGTTTTGTCCACCTTAGGGGTTTGAATATTGTTTACTTTTGTGCCCAACAAATGTAACAAATAACAAATTATTTCTAACTTAAAAACAATTAACAATGAGAAAACAATTATTATTCTCTATGATGCTATTTGTTGGTATGATAGGAGTATTTGCATTCAGTGCGACTCCTGTTATGGCATCAGTGGCACAGCAGACTAAGACTATCAAGGTCAGTGGTCTGGTTGTTGACCAAGACGGTGAGCCACTCATCGGTGCAACTGTCAGGGTAAAGAACACTCAGACAGCAACGGTGACCAACGTTGATGGTAACTTTGAGCTGAGCGTTCCCTCCAACGCCACGCTCGTTGTCAGTTACATCGGTTACAAAGACCGTGAGATTGCTGTACGTGGGCGTGTTGACCTCGGTGAGATTCAGCTGGAATCTGACGACCATTCACTGGAACAGGTGGTCGTAGTGGGTTACGGTACGCAAAAGAAGGCCGACCTGACAGGTTCGGTGTCTATTGTGAATGCCGATGAGCTGAAGCGTGTGTCTAACTCCAACATCTCCTCCATGCTGGAGGGTAAGGTGGCCGGCGTTCAGATCACTACTGACGGTCAACCTGGTGCAGACCCCTCCGTACGTATTCGTGGTATCGGTTCGTTCGGAAGCACAGCTCCGCTGTACGTCATCGACGGTGTGCCCATGGGTACTACCATTCGTGACTTCTCTCCGAACGACATTGAGACCATTCAGGTGCTGAAGGATGCTTCTGCAGGTGCCATCTACGGTTCTCGTGCTGCTAACGGTGTGGTTATTATTACCACGAAGGGTGGTCAGAAAGACCAGCCGCTGAAAGTTGATTATAAAGGTTACTTCGGATGGGACGTAATCCCCAGCGGTGTCTATGACGTCATGAATGCCGACCAGTACAGCCAGTATCTGGGTATGGCCGCTGCCAACTCCGGCACTCCGCTGCCTGGTGGTTACAGCCTCAGCGAAGATGGTAAATATCATTTCATGGATAACACTAATACCGACTGGTTCAAGGAGGTGTTCAAGACTGGTATCCGCCAGAACCACAATGTCAACCTGAGTGGTGGCGGTGCTAATAATACTTATAATATAGGTCTTGACTACTTCGGTCAGAAGGGAACGATGGAAGGTGCCGGTCCTAACTACGAGCGCTTTACTGCCCGTGTGAACAATACCATGGACACCAAGTTCATCAAGTTCCGTACCAGTTTTGTATATTCACACTCCAATCAAGACAACACTTCTATCTCCAATGCTAACGAGTATGTGCAGGGTCTCTATGGTAACCTGCCCAACGTGCTACTCGGTACACTGACCATCCAGCCGACCATCAAGGCATACGACGAATCGACATGGGTACTTGACGACAAGGTGGGTGCTGCCAACGCATGGAACTACGACGCTTATGGCTATGGCGTGTATTACGATACCATCCATGGTGACATCTCGGCGTCCAACCCCCTGCTTGTCAACAACCTGCTGACCCGTAACACGATTGTTGACCGTTTCGTGGGTACTGCTTCTGCGGATGTCGATCTGTTTAAGATGGTAGGTTTTGACATCAAGAACCACAAGCTGAACTACAAGATTAACCTCTCCTACAGCGCCACGCATGCCAACGACAAGACCTGGATTCCTGCATGGATTCAGAGCAATCGTGTCTATCTGGCCAAGGAGAACGAGCGTCTGACCAAGGCACATCGCAAATATACCGATGCCCTGATTGAGAACACGCTGACTTACGACGGCACCATCGGCCTGCATCATATCAATCTCTTGGGTGGTATCACCTACGAAGAGGAGAATACCAACACGCTGACAGCTATAGGCGTACAGTATTCCGAGCCTTATTTCCTCCAGATCCAGAACGCTGGAACCAAGGATGCCAACTCTTACGAGTACAAGCATGCATTGACCTCGTTCATCGGTCGTCTGAACTACGACTACGACGGCAAGTACCTCTTCTCGGCTGTTATCCGTCGTGACGGCAGCTCCCGTCTGACCAAGGATATTCGCTGGGGTACCTTCCCCTCTGTGTCTCTGGGTTGGCGTTTCGACAAGGAAAGCTTCTTCCCCATCGACCGTAACATCATCAACCTGTTCAAGATTCGTGCATCCTATGGTGAGCTCGGTAACGAGAACATCGGTGAGTACGTCTATCAGGCCACGATGATGCGTAACAACATGACCTACAGCTTTGGCAACCAGCCTATTACCGGTTCGGCCATCTCTACCTTCGTTAACGAGCAGTTGGCATGGGAGAAGAAGAAGACCATGAACGTCGGTATCGATCTGGCTTTCCTCAACAACCGCATTGAGTTTACCGCTGAATGGTACAAGAACCAGTCTGTCGATCTGCTGTACAGCGTTCCCGTACCTGCCAACGCAGGTGTGGCAAACACCAGCGTGACGATGAATGCCGCCAAGATGGACAACAGCGGTTTTGAGTTCACAGTGACCTACCGCAACCGTGACCATGCCCTGAAGCACGAGATCAGTGCCAACCTGAGCACACTGAAGAACAAAGTGCGCTCACTCGGCTTCGGCAACAACTATTACCTCACAGGTGACTACATCACCTACGTGGGTGAGGAGCTGGGACAGTTCTACGGCTATGTCTATGAGGGTATTGCCCGCACACAGGCTGACCTCGATGACCATGCTACACAGGCAGGTGCACAGGTAGGTGACTGCCTCTATAAGGATGTCAATGGTGACGGTCAGATTACAACCGACGACCGTGTGGTACTCGGCAGCGGCCTGCCCTCTGTCAACTTCGGTCTGAGCGGACGCCTGGAGTACGGCATCTTCGACTTGAACATCTCTACCTATGGCGCTTTGGGCTACCATGTGTCTGACCATATCTACAACGCCCTGAACTCTTGCTACAGCTATGGTAATAAGGATGTTGCCATTCTCGATGCCAACCGCTGGTCAGAAGACGGTCTGACTTACCTTTCCAACGTTCCCCGTACGTATATCACAGCTAACGGTGAGGCATGGAACGACTATTTCAGTGACCGCAAGATTCAGAACGCAGCTTACTGGAAGATTGCCAACGTAGAGTTGGGCTGCAACCTGCCCAGCAAGTGGTTTGGCGGCTACGTCAACGGTGTACGTGTCTATCTCTCTGCCCAGAACCTCTATACTTTCACAGGTTACAAGGGCTACAATGTTGACTATGCACCTGGTACGTTCACACCGGGCTATAACTACTGCTCTTATCCGAGTGCACGCAGCTTCATGGCTGGTATCCACTTCTCGTTCTAATGAATATGAATCGAAAATCGAAAATCAGTAAATAGAAAAAAGATGAAACTATATAAATTATCATTGGCCCTTGTGTTGGGCCTTGGCGCGCTGACATCGTGCAGCGAGAAGCTGGAACTGACCAATCCCAACCAGCAGACGTCAGGAACCTTTGGTTTCACTGCCGACGATCTGGAGGAGAATGTCATTGCCGCCTATAACCACATCCGCATGGAGGGTACCTACGCCCGTGTGGGCTTCATGCTCGATGTCTGCCGTGGTGACGAGGTGTGGAACTCGTCACAGGTATGGTACATGCCGTTCGACGACCTGAACGCTCCCGTGACCGACGAGATCGGGCAGTGGTCATGGCGCGACTGGTACTACACCATCAATGTCTGCAACTTCACGCTCTCACGCTGTGGCGACGACAACAGCCAGCTGAGCGACAAGATGAAGTATATCAAGGGACAGATGCTGTTCCTGCGTGGTCTGGCTTATTATAATCTGGCTGGATACTACCAGAATCCTGCGCTGATTACCGACTACAGCCAGTACTCTTCACTCGACGGCCTCTATGCTGCCAACTGCCAGTCCGAGGATGCTGACGGTAATGTCCAGTATGACCGTGTCTGGGATCAGGTGGAGAATGACTTCGCAGAGGCTATGACACTGCTGCCCAGCCGTGATGCTGGCGGTCAGTGGGCCAAGGGTCGCGCCACCTGTGGTGCTGCTGCCGGTTACTATGCTCGTGCCCTCATGATGCGCCACAAGTACAGCGAGGCACTCACTGTGCTCAAGGCCATCATCAGCGGACAGTACGGTACGTACAAGCTCATGGCCAACTACGGTGACAACTTCCGTGAGGGCAGTGCCTACGAGAATAACGACGAGAGCCTCTTCGAGGTACAGTATCTGGACTATGGCTCACAGGGTACCGACGACGAGTGGACACCAGTGAACACCAGTGCCAACGCCACGCAGGGTCATGCTATCGAGAGTAACTTCGGTCCTGGCGACTGTGGTGGATGGGCAGACCTCTCAGCTTCTCCCTGGCTCTATAACCTGTTTAAGGCTGAGCGCACCATCAACGGCTCGCTTGACCCGCGCCTCTACTGGACCATCGGCACCTACGAGCCTGAGTGGGACGGTTTCGAGTATGGCAACGTGTGCTACACGGTGGCACAGACAGACAATTGGGGCGGTGACGCTCCGCTGGTGACCAACAACAACAATGGCGGTCTGCCAGTGGCCAAGAATACCAACATGCGTACAGGCCTCTACGAAAAGGTCGTCACGGGTCTGCACTGCGGTATTAACCTGCGCATGATGCGCTACAGCGATGTGCTGCTGCGCGCTGCCGAGTGTGAGAATGAGGTGAACGGTCCGACACAGCAGGCCATCGACTGGATCAACCAGGTACGTAGCCGTGCAGGACTGGCCGGCCTGAAGCTGGCTGACTTCAGCTCAAAGGACAAGCTCTTCGAGCAGATTGCCAACGTGGAACGTCCCAAAGAGTTCGGCTGTGAGTTCGGTCGTGGTTTCGACCTGCTGCGCTGGGGCTTCTTCTACAGCGCCGATCGTCTGCAGCAGCTGAAGGAGCATGCTGCCGTCAATTTCTGGACGAAGGCGAACTATAACGACGGTGTGGTGACCTTCACGCCGAAAGACCCCGTCGATTATGCTACATGCAGCAAGAGCTCGTTCGACACCTGGAAGGAGGGTCATGAGTTCCTGCCCATCTATCAGGGTACGCTCAGCGACAACCCGAACCTCGTCGGCAACTCTGCCAATACGAATAGTGACAACTCTTCTTACTTCACAAGCAAGGGATGGACCGTTCATCCAGTGGTGAAGCTTTGAGAAGATTTTGCATTAAAGATTAAAAATTAAACATTAAAAGATTATGAAAAGTCTAAATAAAATAGCAACCGCTTTCTTTGCTGTGGCTCTTGGTCTGATGTCCATGACGAGTTGTGAGGGCGGTGACCTGTTCAGCGTCGATTCGCCCGACTGGCTCTCTGCCAAAGTTGATTCCATTGCCAATGCAAAGGGGCAAGGCGGAGAAGAGGAAATCGAGGGCCTGGTGGAGGATGTCTATACTGTCGGTGCTACGGACTACAGCACGGGATGGTGGGCACAGTTCTCGAAATACTATCAGATTCCTGAAGGAGAGAAGTGGGTGGCTCAGTATAACCTGAGCATCAACCCCAGTGCCTCGAACACGTATAAGAACTTTGCGCTGATTATCACGAACGACGAGGACCGCGGTGCCTCCAACTATAAGGAGTACGGTGCCATCCGCTACGACCATCAGCCCAGCGGAAACTCCGAGTGGGGTGACTACATAGACCGTAGCCTCGTTGAGAGCACGCTGACGTTCGAGACCGACACCGATGCTGGTGTAGATAAGCTCGGCGGTAAGGTGACGCTGACCATCGACCGTACAAGCGGTGGACTGATTGTCACGATGACCAACGGCACGGTGACGAAAACCTACAAGCAGACATCGGCATTGGTGAACCTGAATGCTGACCCGTCGAACACCACCATCCGTGCGTTCCTCGTGCCTGAGGGCTCGTACATCAACTTCCTCGGTTCTACCATCGAGCCTATCGGTGGCTTCACCTCGAAGGAGGACAAGCAGCCGCTGTCAATGGAGCTGACCGGCATTCCCAGCGAGGTGCTGGTAGGTACGACGCTTGAAGAGGCAGTGGCCAATGTCACGGGTGTCGTGAACTTCGAACAGAGCGTATCGAAGAACGTGACGGCTGCCGACCTGACGTTCCAGGCCGTTCCCAGCATTTTCGAGACAGGCCAGAAGACGCTTGTGGTCATGTACAACAAGACCTTCAAGGGTGAGCTTGCTACAACGCCCATCGTGGCTGTTAAGACGTTCAACGTCGTGAATGAACTTTCTGCCTTCACGCAGACAGTGGTTGTTCCTACACCGCTGGTACTTGGTGCAACCGACAACTCTACTGGTTGGTGGGGTGCTCATACGGACAATATCAAGGTGGCTCCGAAGGAGACCAAGGTAGTTAACTTCACCAACTACACCACGGGTGCCGGCAACTGGAACAACTTCGTTATTGTGCTCAACAAGGCCAATCTGGCTGAGTATGCTGTGGTACGTGCTGATAACTACGGCTGGGGCGACGGCTACGCTGCCTGCACACCAGTGGGCGGCTTTGGTGCCGACGATGACGCTTGGGCTGCATGGCGCAACGTGATGAACGGTGCCAAGGTGACGGCCTACATTACCAACAACGGCGATGGCACGGCCGATGTGAAGGCTGTGATGCACGGTACTGACGGTAATGACTATGTACAGGAGTACAACGGCATTAACACCGTCGATCCCGATGACATGTACTTCCGCTTCACCGTTGACGGATGCCACCTGGTATTCGACAACGAGGTAGGTGCTCCCGACTGCTCTACGGGCTGGTGGGGTGCTCACTCACCGCTGGTACAGGTAAAGGCTCATCAAATCTGCACGGTCAACTTCACCAACTACACCACAGGTGCTGAAAACTGGAACAACTTTGTTGTTGTGCTGAACAGGGCCGACCTGTCGGAGTATGCAGTGGTACGTGCCGACAACTACGGCTGGGGCGACGGCTACGCTGCCTGCACGCCGAGTGGCGGCCAGGCTGACTGGGGTGCATGGCGCAGCGCCATGAACGGTGCCAAGGTGACGATGCAGATTGTCAACAACGGTGACGGTACGGCCGACGTGAAGGCTTTGATGCACGGCACTGACGGTAACGACTATGTACAGAACTATATTGGCATCAACACCATCGATCCTGACAACTTCTATTTCCGCTTTACCGTAGATAGCAGTTATCTGAAATTTGAGTAATGATGAAGCAGCTGTTAAGACTATTCCCCCTGTTGGTGCTGGGACTGCTGGCGGTAGCCTGCGGTGACGATGCACCAGGTGACGACATTACGGGCGGTTCACTGTCGGTCTCTGTGCCGACAGTGACGGCCGTCACGTCGTCGTCAGCCATTGTCTCGGCTACGGCAACGGGCAGTGGCATCACCAGTCGCGGCGTATGCTATAGCACGTCGGCCAACCCCACTGTCAACGACCAGAAGGTGGCTGGCACGTCGGCCAACATGAACGTTACGCTGGGTGGACTGGCAGAGAATACCACTTACCATGTCCGTGCCTATGCCCAGACGAACAACGAGGTAAAGTACTCCGCTGACGTGACATTCACCACGCTAACTGCTTCGTCTGAGGAGGAAGAGGAGCAGACCGAAGGCCCCGAGGCGCTGAAACGTGTCAGTGTGCACGACCCCAGCGTGGTGTGGGACCCGTCGAGCAACAACTACTACATCTTCGGCTCTCACCGTGCTGCCGCACGCTCCACCAACATGATGACATGGGAGGCGTTTACGGCACCCTGGGCAACGGCTACCAGCACGAACGCTGCCAACTCTGTTGCCTTCACCACGCCACAGGTGACGAAGGTGAAGAAGGGCGGCAAGGAAGTTGACTTCGTGTTCGATGCACAGGCATGGTCGAAGCGCGGCAATACAGCCTACAACGTCGATGGTAATATGTGGGCACCCGATGTCATCTACAACAAGGCGATGGGCAAGTGGTGCATGTACCTCAGCATCAACGGTGACAACTGGTACTCCAGCATCATCATGCTGACAGCCGACAAGATAACAGGTCCCTACCGCTATCAGGCGCCTGTCGTCATAAGCGGCTTCCATACGGGCAACGCCTACAAAGACACCGACTTGGAAATCGTGCTGGGCGAGCAAGCCTCACTGCCTGACCGCTATGCGGTGGGCAACAAGTGGGGCAACCGCTATCCCAACTGTATCGACCCCTGTGTCTTCTATGATGAGACAGGCCGACTCTGGATGTCGTACGGTTCGTGGAGCGGTGGCATCTGGATGTTGGAGCTGGACGAGCAGACAGGTCTGCGCGACTATGACGTCAGCTACACCCTCACCGGTAGTGGCGACGGCATCACCATCGACCCCTATTTCGGAAAGAAGATTGCCGGAGGCTACTACGTGTCGGGCGAGGCTTCCTACATCGAGTATATCGGTGGTTACTACTTCCTGTTCATGACCTACGGCGGACTGGCAGCGGGCGGCAACCCGTCAGACTATAACAACGGCGGTTACCAGATGCGCGTGTTCCGCTCGCAGCAGCCTGACGGACCTTACTACGACAGTAAGAACAGCGCAGCCGTGTTCAATAAATACCTGCTGAACTTCGGTCCGAAGGAGAACGACGGCAACCGCGGTGTCAACATCTTCGGTGCCTATGGCTCATGGGGCTACCAGACGGTAGGAAACTACAGCGAGCGTTCGCAGGGACACAACAGCATTATTGCTGCTGACGACGGCCGCACCTATCTGGTCTATCATACCCGCTTCCAAAATCTGGGCGAAGGTCACGAGGTACGTGTACATCAGGTCTATCAGAACGAAGAGGGATGGCTGGTGGTCGCCCCGTTCGAATATACTGGTGAGCGTCTGAAGAGTTCCTTCATCGGCTCCAAGCAGAAGATTGTTACGGATAATATTCCTGGTAAGTATAAGTTGCTGGTACACAAATACATGCTTGACCATACCGCCAAGGCACTATCGACACCCGTTGAGGTCACGCTCAATGCCGACGGAACCATCACGGGTGCTGATTATAGCGGCACGTGGTCGGTTAAGTCTGGTACTTGTTACATCACCCTCAACATCGGTGGTGAGTACAAGGGCGTGATGGTGGAACAGACCTTGGAGCCCAAGAATGAGAAAGCTCCTTGTTTCACAGCGCTTTGTGCCAAGACTGGTGTGACCGTCTGGGGCTATAAATACAGCAACTAAAAGTCAGCATGACAGTTTAACGATATGAACCGTATCAAACTCTTGATAGTGGTGCTCATGGTGAGCACCACTACCTTAGCCCAGCGTCCTCCGTTACAGCCTTTTGTGACAGATACCCCCTTTGTGCACGACCCTGTCGTGGCCTTTGAGGACGGTACCTACCACCTCTTTGTCACTGGCATGGGCATTCAGCACATGACATCCGCCGACCTGAAGACGTGGACCGTCAAACCCGAGCCACTGATGACTGTTATCCCCCAATGGACGCACGACTCGGTGCCTGGCTTCATGCACCATGTGTGGGCGCCTGACATCATCCGTTGGCACAACCGGTGGTGGCTGGCCTACAGCTGCTCCACCTTCGGGCGCAACGGCTCTGCCATCGGGCTGCTCAGCACCCGTTCGCTGGCTCATCCCCTGTGGAACGACGAGGGCTGCATCGTGACATCACGGGAAGGACGTGACAACTGGAATGCCATCGATCCCAACTTTGTCATCGATGACAACGACCAGCCTTGGCTGGTATATGGCTCCTTTTGGGATGGTATTCAGATGGTTCGTCTCGACACGACGATGCATGTCGTAAAGGGCGAGAAGCCCCGTACCATTGCCCGTCGTTATAATCTGAATAGTCAGGAGAGTAAAGATACCCTGCCGATGAATCCGAATCCGCCCAAGAATCCCACATCCGATTTCGCTGGTCCCAATGCCATTGAGGCGCCGTTCATCTTCAAGCACGACGGATGGTGCTACCTCTTCGTCTCGTGGGACTACTGCTGTCAGGGCTCTAAGAGCAACTATCGCGTTGCAGTAGGGCGCAGCCGAACGGTCGAAGGACCTTATCTCGACCGTAACGGCAAGGACATGCGCTATGGAGGGGGTACGCTCTTCTTCGAGGGAGACAAGGTCAACTACGATGCTGCCGGGCATTGCTCTATCTATCATTTTGGCGATGATGATCTTTTCTTCTGTCATGGTTATAGCGTTCCTTTGCAGGGTTCCTCCATCCTGGTGCAACGGACCGTCATATGGACGGCTGACGGCTGGCCGACAATCACTTATTAAACAAACTACAGTGAGATACTTTTTTGTGACTCTTATGATGACGGTAACGTTGGGCCTTGGTGCCCAACCGTCATCATGGACGGCCGACAATGGTAACGGTACGTTCACCAACCCGTTGTTCTATGACGAGTTCTCCGACCCGGACATCATCCGTGTAGGCGATGACTATTATCTGGCAGGGACGACGATGCACAGCGTGCCTGGACTTGTCATTCTGCATTCGAAGGATCTGGTGAACTGGACGAATGTCAGCTATTGTTTCGACCGTTTTGACTTTCCTGACGATGCCTTCTCGCTTCGTGACCACAAGGAGATTTACGGGCAGGGCATCTGGGCACCGGCCATTCGCTATGCCAATGGACTGTTCTATGTTTTTTCGAATGTCAATGGTAAGGGCTTGCAATGTTATACCTCCAAAAATATTCGGGGACCATGGAAGCATCACGACATGCAGGGACGCATCTACGACCTCTCTGTACTCTTCGATGATGACGGCAAGATTTACGCTATTCATGGATATGGAGAGGTAAAGTGTACGGAGTTGAAGCCAGACATGAGCGGTCCCATTGAGGCTACCGAGCGTACCATCATTCCTGAGGGCAATGCAGTGGGTGAGGGTCATCACATGTACAAAATCAATGGCATGTACTATCTCATCTCCACGGACTACAAGCCCAACGGTCGTACGCTCTGTTCGCGTTCCAAAAGCATTTGGGGACCCTATGAAACCATCACCATCACAGCTGATGAGACCTTTGGCTATTATGCTGCACCGTTGACAGAGGTTCCGCAAGATGTGAAGTATCGCATCGGTGAGGACGGAACACGTTTTGGTATTCCTACGGTCAACAAGGATGCTACGGCCTGTACCAACATCCATCAGGGCGGCATCGTTGAAGACCAGAGTGGACAGTGGTGGGCCTTGCTGATGATGGACTTCCACTCCATCGGACGTACGGTTACCCTTGCCCCGATTACCTGGAAGGACGGATGGCCAATGATTGGTCTTGAGGGCAATCTGGGCCGTGCCCCTCGTACATGGTTCAAGCCGCAAACAGTCTCTGGTACTGGTCAGCATACAGTACCTCATGCCCCTTACGACCGTCAGGAGGATTTCGATGGCAAGACCTTGGGGCGTGTATGGCAGTGGAACCACAATCCTGACGACAGCAAGTGGAGTCTGAAAAACGGTCGCCTGCGACTGCAGTCACTGCCTGCCGAACAGCTGATGTGGGCACGCAACACGCTCACCCAGCGTGTCATTGGTCCGACGTCAATCACGACCGTCGAACTTTACACCCGAGGCATGAAGGACGGTGATGTGGCAGGACTGGGCAACATCAATGTGCCTTGCTCATGGATTGGCATCGTCAAAGAGGGCAGCAACCTTACGTTGCGCTGCTTCGAACAACTTACCAACGACACCATTGTTGTGCCGGTCGATATGGTCGGAGGGAAAATATGGCTTCGCAGCATCGGTGACTACGACAACAACCAGGCGCAGTATGCCTACTCACTGGATGGTGTGACCTTTCATACGCTAGGACGCATGATGCCTCTCTCGTATCAGCTCATCACCTTCCAGGGGTCGCGCCATGCGCTCTTTGCCTTCAACCATCGAGGCCAGAAGGGAGGCTATGCCGAATTTGATAATTTTACGGTCTCAGAACCCAATGCTGATCGTAGTGGAAACATTCCCTATGGCAAAACCTTCCGCATCATCAATGTGGCGACGGGCTTACCCGCGATAGCCCTGAAGCATGGTTTGCTATACGATACCCAGTTTACTGATAAGAGTCCTCAGACTCGTTTCCGTATCATTGACCAGGGACATGGACAGGTCATCCTGCAATGTGAGGACGGACGTTATGTCTTCTGTGCAGGCCATGGCATTGCGGGCGATGTGCGCCTGACAACCGATTTGTCGAAAGCCGAGGTCTTTATGTGGCAGGACTATCTGGATCATGAGTTCATGCTCTTGTCCATGCGTACCCACCGCTATGTGGGTAAGAGTCCCACCACTGGTAGTCCTTATTCTATGGACTTCATCGGTGCTGACCCCGCCCGTCGCAACGGAGCTGTTTTCCGTTGGGAAGAATGACATGAATTTACAAGTAGTTTATTTCCTGTTTTCTACTTTTTTCTGTACCTTTGCAAAGTGAAACAAATTAGCAAAACTAAATAAAAGGAAACAAAGAATGAAGAAAAAGTTATTAGCGATGACTATCGTCATGGGGTCTGCCCTTACCGCAATGGGGCAGATGACCATGGAGGTGAACACCAAGAAGCTGGGTGCTCCCATCCAGTCAACAATGTATGGAATCTTCTTTGAGGATATCAACTACGCTGCCGATGGCGGTCTGTATGGCGAACTGGTCAAGAACCGCTCGTTCGAGTTCCCCCAGTCGCTGATGGGCTGGCAGGCCTTCGGACGCGTCGAGGTAAAGAACGACGGTCCCTTCGAGCGCTGTCCGCACTATGTCATGCTCTCTGCACCCGGGCATAACGACCGTCGCACAGGACTGGTCAACGAGGGCTACTTCGGCATCGGTGTCGAGAAGGGCGAGCAATACCGCTTCTCCGTATGGGCCAAGGCTCCGCAGGGTGTTGCTACCCTGCGCATTCAGCTCATTGATGAGAGCTCGATGGACGAGCGTCAGGAGTTCGTGGAGCAGGAGCTCAGCATCACCGCTGGCGACTGGAAGAAATACAGCGTCGTGCTGACCTCGCCCCAGACCAACAAGCATGCCAAGCTGCGCATCTTCCTGAAGGGTGACAACAGCGTGGCACTCGAGCACATTTCGCTGTTCCCCGTCAATACGTTTAAGCATCGTGAGAACGGTTTGCGACGTGACCTGGCTCAGGCGCTGGCCGACCTGCACCCGGGCATCTTCCGTTTCCCTGGCGGATGCATCGTAGAGGGTGTCGATCTGGCAACGCGCTACCAGTGGAAGAACAGCGTGGGTCCCGTGGAGAACCGTCCGCTGAACCAGAACCGCTGGGAATACACCTTCGACTTCCGCTACTTCCCCGACTATTACCAGTCGTACGGACTGGGATTCTTTGAGTTCTTCCAGCTGGCCGAGGACATTGGTGCCGAACCGCTGCCCGTCATCTCGTGCGGATTGAGCTGCCAGTTCCAGAACCCCGACCCCACCAAGCCTGGCGTACACGTAGCACTGGACGACCTCGAGCCGTACATTCAGGATGCTCTCGACCTCGTGGAGTTTGCAAACGGCGACGTCACCACGAAATGGGGTAAGGTGCGTGCCGACATGGGACATCCCGCCCCCTTCAACCTGAAGTTCCTGGCCGTAGGCAACGAGCAGTGGGACTACGACGAGGCACATGGCGGCTACGGTCCCGTGTTCACCGAGCGTCTGAAGAAGTTCAGCGATGCCCTGCGCAAGAAGTATCCTGACCTGAAGCTCATCGGCACTACGGGCCCCAACAGCGAGGGCTGGGACTTCGACCTGCTGCAGCCCCGCATGAAGGAGCTGAAGGTCGATCTCTACGACGAGCACTACTATCGCGACGAGCAGTGGTTCCTCTCCCACGGTCTGCGCTACGACAGCTACGACCGCAAGGGCCCGAAGGTGTTTGCCGGCGAATATGCTTGTCACGGCAAGGGTAAGAAGTGGAACCACTACGAGGCTGCCATTCTTGAAGCTGCCCACATGACGGGTTTCGAGCGCAATGCCGACATCGTACACATGACGACCCCCGCCCCGCTCTTTGCCCACGTGGATGGCTGGCAGTGGCGTCCCGACCAGATATGGTACGACAACACGCAGATGTTCAAGACCGTCAGCTACTACGTTCAGCAGATGTATGCCACCAACAAAGGTACCAACGTGCTGCAGCTGACGATGAACAAGAAGCCTGTGGCCAACCAGGAGGGACAGAACGGCCTCTTCGCTTCGGCAGCCTTCGACAGCAATACCGGTGAGGTCATCATTAAGGTAGCCAACACGTCTGGCAGTCCGCAGCAGCTGCACTTCAACCTGCTGGGCATGAAGGGTGACCGTATAGCAGAGACACTCACCCTGAGCCATGATGGCATGGACGACGAGAACAGCATCTGCAAGCCGGAGCTCATCACACCTGTGAAAGGCGCTACCATCGTCAAGGAGGACAAGAAGTCTTCCGTGCTTACTGATGAGCTGCCCGCCATGTCGTTCCGCATCTACAGGATAAAGAAATAATAAGGCAAACAAGTAAAAAGAAACTGGGACTCTCAAGACGAGGGTCCCAGTTCTTTTTGTTGTTTTAATTTCACGGCAATGGTGTTAACGGATACACGATGTTGACGATGAAGATGTTAGCGGCAAGGATGATGAGGTTCATCAGCAGACCGATACGCATGAAATCGCTGAAGCGGTAACCGCCAGGACCATAGACCAGCATGTGAGTGGGCGAACCGATAGGCGTGGCGAAGCTGCTGCTCACACTGACCATCAGCGCGATGAGGAAGGGATAAGGCTCGTAGCCCAGTTTCTCTGCTGCCTCATACATGATGGGGAAGAACATCGCACCTGCCGCGGTATTCGAGATGAACTCAGTAATAAACGTGCCGACAAAGCAAATGGCCGTCATCACGACGATGGGATTTGTGCCACACACATCGAGGATGCCAAAGGCCAGTCGCTCGGCAATGCCCGTCTTCTGTATGGCCAGTCCCAGCACGACCGAAGCGGCAAACACCATGAGAATGTCCCAGTTGATGGCTTTCATGGCCTGCGTGGGTGTACAGCAGCGTAGCAGGAGCATAGCCGCAGCGGCGATGAAGGCACACTGCAGCAGTGGCATGACGCCTAAGGCTGAGAGCGTCACCATTGCTATCATGATGATGGTGGAAACAATCGTCTTCGGGCCGATGTTGAGCACCTCTTCACCCTTCACCAGACCGTGCGTGTTCTGCAGTTCCAGTATGTCCTTGATATTTCCGGCAAACACCATGTGGTCACCACCCATGATGAACTCGTCTTTATCGATGGGAACCGCTATGTTGTCGAAGCGGTGCATCTTGATCAGTTTACCACCTTTCACGTCGAGCAGTCCGGCATAGCCCAGTGTCTCACCGATAAACTTGTTTGCCGATGGCACCAGCATCTCGACAGTATATTCTGCCGTGTCCTCGGAGTCGGATTCAGGAGTCTTGCGGTCGGGCAACAGCCGGCGCATGGCGATGATGCTCAGCACACCGACAAACAGACAGAACAGTCCGGGTATCGTCGTTGCCAGCACGTTCATGGTCGTCCCAGTATGGTCGGCATAAAGTCCGGAGATAATCAGGTTTGGCGGTGTACCAATCAACGTACACACACCACCCATGCCCGAGGCATAGCTCAACGGTATCAGTAACTTCGAGGGTGAGACTCCCAGTTTCTTCGACCACATCTTGACGATACCCACAAAGAGCGCCACCACCGTCGTATTGCTCAGGAAGGAACTCAGTGCAGCCACAGGTAACATCAGCCTGACAACAGCCTTGGAGTATGTCTTCGGCTGCCCCAACAGGTTTTTGACAATCCACTGCAGCACGCCGGTATGCGTCAGTCCGGCAACCACAACAAACAGCACGCCGATGACTATTACCGATGTGCTACTGAAGCCCGAGAAGGCCTCTTTGGCATCAAGCACGCCCGTCACGAACAGGATGCCGATGGCACCCAGAAACACCAAGTCGGCGCGTAGCTTCGTGAACAACAGCACGGTGAACATCGTGAGCACCGTGACAATCGTTATCCACGCTTCAATACTAAAACCTAAAAACATGATTATTTAACTGCCAGAGTATTTTTCTATTAAAAAACACTAATTGGAAAGACAATCTATCTCACTCTACAATCTCAAAATGCTGGTAGTCCTTGCACGTTGACCAGTCGCCGCCCCACTCGAAGCCGGCTTCGGTGAAGAGCTTGAAGCAGAGGTCGTCGTGGTCGATCTTGTAGGGGAAGTCCCATTCGCGGTTACAGTAAGCCTCGGCGGTGGCGGGCTGGATAAAGAGCGTGCCGTCATCGCGAACCTTGTAATAAGGATTGTAAAGCGTGTTGATATCGATGGCCAGGCCGCGGGCATGCTTCGAGAGGTTGGTGCTACTGGCGATATTGCGATAACAGAAGCACGACGAGTTGTTGTCGCGCATCTGCGTCTCGTCATCGGCATCATAGACGTCAGGCAGCAGCATTCGCTGGATGGGGTACTTGGCATCGAACAGCTGGCGTAGGATGCCGGCCACGCGGTCGGCAATCTGCTTGTTG
>CAMVQS010000002.1 GCA_947169685.1 uncultured Prevotella sp.
CAAACTCCGCAGCCAGTGCGTTGGCATTCACCATCTTGCCCTTGGCATAGCCCGGGTGCACGCTCACACCCTTGATGCTGATCTTGGCCGAAGCAGCGTTGAAGTTCTCAAACTCCAGCTCGCCCACGTCGCCGCCGTCCATTGTGTAAGCCCACTGACAGCCGAACTTCTCCACGTCGAAGTGGTGGGCACCCATGCCAATCTCCTCGTCAGGATTGAAGGCCACGCGAATCTTACCGTGCTTCACCTCGTTGTGCTGCTGCAGCCAAACCATGGCCTGCACAATCTCGGCTATACCGGCCTTGTCGTCTGCACCCAGCAGCGTGTGACCGTCCGTCACGATGAGGTCTTCGCCCACGTGCTGCAACAGCTCAGGAAACTTCTTCGGGCTGCTGCTGATGCCCTCTGAGAGCAGTATGTCGCTACCGTCGTAGTTGCGCACAATCTGCGGCTTGATGTCTGCACCCGAGCAGTCGGGGCTGGTGTCGTAGTGCGAGATGAAGCCGATGGTAGGCACGTTCTGTTTCGTGTTGCTCTTCAGCGTGGCGTAGATGTAGCCCTTCTCGTCGAGCTCCACGTCGTCCAGGCCCTCGCGTTCCAGTTCCTCTTTCAGGTACTTCGCAAACACCAGTTGTTTCGCGGTACTGGGCACGCTTTCGCTCTCTTCCGACGACTGCGTGTCGTACTTCGTATAGTTCAAAAATCTTTCAGTAATATCCATAATTTTCATTTTTGTTCTTTTCAACTCTCAACTCAATACAGTAATGGCTGTCACCTCATTTTTACCCGCCTGTTTTTGCCTCGATATGTGCCACTTCTCGGGTCGATTACCGGCACTTCTTACCCCGATATGTGCCACTTCTTGGGTCGAGATGCAGGCCCTTTGACTTTCGATTACAAAGTTACAAAATAATTAGGCATTCTCCAAATTTTTCGCCAAAAATCAGCTTTTTTGCCAAAAGATTTTCCGAGAAAATCACAAAATCACAAAGTCAAAAGTCACAATAAGCTATATTTTTTGGCTCTCTAGGGTTTATCCTATATTAAATTGTAATTAGTAATATAATATAATAATATATAATTTAATTATATATTATTATATTGTTTTGGATTGTGTCATCCGAAAATAGGCTTATTGTGATTTGTGACTTTTGACTTTGTGACTTTTAGTCCGATTTTCTCTCTAAGGGGACCCTGATTCAGGGCATCCCCTTGACATGACGTAACGATTCGTTACCCCCTCACTCTTAACCTGAGTCGGCGATTTGCCTAGTCAGACACCTTGACACGCAGAATTTCACATTTTCACATTTCACATTTCACATCATTTCAGAGAGTCACCTTGTTTTGAACCACTACCCTAAATCAGGGTGGTGGTCTGTCTCCATAGTTCATCGTTGCTGATTACTTCGAATTGCTTTACGTTGATAGGCCAGTCTGCATCGGGGTGTTCATCGTTCCATTCTTCTGCAGCCTCCCATAATGCATCCCAATTTGCCGCTACAGGTTTTTCAATCTCTGCTCTGATTGTCAGCATGTTACAATGAATTAAATTAGTCAACAATTAGTCAACAACCATCAGGAAATGCTGAAAAAACGTGGATTTTTAGGTGTTTTAGGATGTGTGGTAAGCGTACACCTGTAGGGAATCGAACCCTAATCTGAGGAACCGGAATCCTCTATTCTATCCATTGAACTACAGGTGCTTACGGGATTTTTTTGTCCCAAATCTCTCTGTATTTCTACCTTAATGTCCCTTGCTTATCCTTTCATCCGTCATGAACCGGAATCTGACGCTCTATTCAGCTAAGCTACGGGACCTGATGTTGTTTTCGGATGCAAAATTAATAAAAAAAAGGCGAATAGAAAAGAAAACAATTCATTTTATTTTGTTATTTGCTCGGTTTGCACTACCTTTGTCATCAAAATAACGAAAACGATGAAGCTATGCATGAAAGCGACAGCCTAATTATCATCCCGACCTATAACGAGAAGGAGAACATTGAGAAGATTATCCGGGCGGTGTTCGGACTCGACAAGTGTTTCCATATCTTAGTGATTGACGACGGTTCGCCCGACGGTACGGCTGGCATCGTGAAACGACTTATCAGCGAGGAGTTCAGCGACCGCCTGTTCATTGAGGAACGCTCTGGTAAGATGGGACTGGGAACGGCCTACATCAAGGGATTCAAGTGGGCGCTGGAACACAGCTACGAATACGTCTTCGAGATGGATGCCGACTTCAGCCACGACCCCAACGACCTTCCAAGGCTCTATAGCGCCTGCCACGACGAGGGGGCTGACGTTGCTGTAGGTAGTCGTTACGTGACGGGTGTCAATGTGGTGAACTGGCCCATGGGACGTGTGCTGATGAGCTATTTTGCTTCGCAATACGTGCAGGCTATCACGGGTGTCAGCATCCATGACACCACGGCTGGCTTCGTATGCTACAAACGCCGTGTGCTGAAAACCATTGAGCTGGACAAGATACGCTTCAAGGGCTATGCCTTCCAGATAGAGATGAAGTTTACTGCCTACAAGATCGGTTTCCGCATCAAGGAGGTACCCGTCATCTTCGTCAACCGTCGTGAGGGCACGTCGAAGATGAATACCGGTATTTTCGGGGAGGCATTCTTCGGTGTTATGAAGCTGCGCTGGGATGGTTGGAACCGTAAATACCCAAGGATAGTTGAGAGTTAAGAGTTAATGAGAGATGAAACTTTTAGTGAAGGTTTTATATAGAATCTATCAGATTGTCGTTGTGTTGCCCGTGTTGGTGTTGGTCACCATCCTGACAGCCACGTCTGTAGGTATAGGCACAACACTTGGCGACGGTCATTTCTGGGGCTACTATCCTGGTCGTTGGTGGGCACGTGCCATCATCCGTGTTTGTCTGTTGCCTGTCACCGTTGAGGGACGTGAAAATCTGGAGAAAGACCAGTCGTACGTTTTCGTATCCAATCATCAGGGTGCTTTTGACATCTTCTTGATTTATGGCTTCTTGGGTCGTAACTTCAAGTGGATGATGAAATACCAGTTGGGAAAGATTCCTTTTGTGGGTTATGCCTGCAGAAAGTCACACCAGATATTTGTTGACAAACGTGGGGTGGGGAAAGTACGCCAGACGTATGAAGTTGCCCGTAAGACGCTAGAACAGGGCAACCTTAGCGTAGTGGTATTCCCTGAGGGGTCACGCAGCTTTACGGGTCACATGGGAACCTTCAAAAAAGGTGGTTTCTTGCTGGCTGACGAACTGCAGCTGCCTGTGGTACCCCTGACCATCAACGGCTCGTTTGACATCATGCCTCGTACGCGTGATTGGCGCTTTGCCAATTGGCATCCGTTGCGACTGACCATCCATCAACCAATCTATCCTGTCGGACAAGGGCCGCAGAACGTGCAGGCTACCATGCATCAGGCTTATGACAGCGTGATGTCGGCATTGGACGAGAAATATCAGGGATTTGTGGAGAATCCGGATCAGTAGTAATAGTTTAAAGTTTCCTTTTCAATGTTATTACTGTGATTCCACCTGGCATTCCCAGACGGAAGGGAATGAGTCCGCCCAAGCCTGTGGAGACGTAAAGGGCTCGTGGGCCTTCGTAGAAAAATCCTCCCCATTCCTTATCGGTCAGCGCAAAGGGTGACCAGCCGAAGAAACCGAACTGCATGCCGTGGGTATGGCCACAGAGCGTCAGCTGGGCGTGTGACTTCGGCAGAATCTTCTCGCGCCAGGCCGACGGGTCGTGCTGTAACATAACGACAAACGACGTGGAGTCGATGCCTTGCATGGTCATGGCAATATTGCCCGGACGGGGCATGCCTGTCACGTTGCCACGATTCTCCATGCCTGCCAGTACGATGCTGTCGACACCACGATGGATGGAACGGTGCTCGTTCTTAAGTATGGTCCAGCCTAAGTCGCGTTCATACTGTTCTGTGAGCAGACAGTTCTTTTTCTTCGTGGCTTCGTCGCAGCTCTGATACACGTCATAGTCGTGATTGCCCAGGATAGTATAGACTCCGTCAGGAGCATGCAGACGACTCAGTATGTCGTGGAAGGGAAGTATCTCTGTTGGCCAGACGTTCTGAATGTCACCCGTGAAGACAATCATATCGGCCTTTTGTGCCAGGATGCTGTCAACAACTTGCTGCACGTACCACTGACGGCGACCCTCGAAAGATCCCAGATGGAGATCGGAGAACTGCACGATACGATAGCCGTCGAATGCCTCGGGCAAGTCGGCAGAGGCATATTCCACCTGATGAACCTCCAGCTGCTCGAAACCAAACGACAGTCCATAGCAGAAGAAGCCAAATGCCACACTGGCAAGCATGAGGCCAACCTTGTGACGCCAGTGCTTCGGTAACAGCCAGCGACACAGGAAATAGCACAGTAATGGTGCTACGATAAAACCTAACAGAAGCGTAAGCGGTGTAGCCAAGTGGGCTACAAATATACTTTTGTCTATCATATCAGTTATCTCAGGTTTGCAGCAAGGAAGCCTCGCATGGTTTCAACAGGTAGTCCGCGTCGGTGGGCATAGTCCTGTAACTGGATTTCGTCAATCTTCCCTACGTCAAAGTAGCGGGCTTGAGGATGGGCGAACATCAGTCCGCTGACGCTGGCATGGGGCTTCATGGCACCGCTCTCTGTCAGTCGGATGCCAATCTGTTGCATGTCGAGCACCTCGTCAAGCAGGAAGTTCAGGCTGGTGTCAGGCAGAGAGGGATAGCCCACTGCCGGACGGATGCCCTGAAAAGTCTCAATGTGCAACTCGTTCATGGAGAGATGCTCCTCACGGGCATAGCCCCAATAGGTTTGTCGCACCTCTTTATGCAGACGCTCTGCCGTGGCTTCTGCCAGACGGTCGGCCAGCAACTGCATCATCATCTTCTCGTAGGGGTCGTGGTCGAAGTCCTGCTCCATTCCAATATCCACAGAGGTGGCAAAGATTCCAATTTTGTCGGTTTGTCCAGCGGATTGCGGACGAATATAGTCGGCAAGACAGAGACAAGGCTCTCCGTGTTGCTGGCGCAGGAAGGGCAGTCGGATGCCGTTGGACAGCAGAATATCGTCCCCGTTGCTGTTTGCGTCTAACAACAAGAAGACAGCATGCGTCTGATACTGCTTGCGACAGTTGAGCAGCATGCTTTCCGCTTCATTGCGCAGTTTCTGCTTCTCCTCTGCCGGCTTGTTATGAACACCCCATGCGTAGTAGAAGTAATCCCAATTGATATAGGACTTGACGGCATTGATGCGATAGTCTATCTTCATGAGTGACTGAATTGTATTTCCTCGCCTCTGACATCGGCAGCTACGACACCATCTACATAAACCCAACGACCGTTACACAGCGTCTTCTCTACGTGCCACTGGTATTCGTGACCCTCCATGGGGCTCCAGCCGCACTTACTCAAGATGACGTCGGGGGTAACCGTCCATGGACAATGGGGACGTACGATGATCAGGTCGGCCTTGAAACCCTTACGCAGATAGCCACGCTGCCTGACACCAAAGAGCCGTGTGGGGTTATGACACATGAGCTCTACCAGTCGTTCCAGGCTTAAGATACCCTCATCGACCAGCTCCAGCATGGTAACCAGAGAAAATTGTATCATGGGCATGCCACTGGCTGCCTTGGCACATCCGCCTTGCTTCTGCTCCAGCAGATGGGGGGCATGGTCTGTGCCGATTGTTGCAATGTGTCCGTCCATCAGTCCGTCGCGAAGTGCCTGACAGTCGCGGAAGTTCTTGATGGCTGGGTTTACCTTGATCTTTGCGCCCAGACGTTGGTAGTCGGTCAGCGAGAAGTAGAGATGCCCCACGGTGGCTTCGGCAGTAATCCAATTGGTGTATGGTGCGAACAGCGAAAGTTCTTCGGCTGTTGTGACATGAGCCACATGCAGACGGGCCTCATGCATAATGGCCAATTCGATGGCTTTCGTCGTAGAGGCCAGACAAGCCTCCTCGGAACGGATAAGCGGATGCAGCCGCACGTCAGGGTCTTCCCCGAACAGTTGCTTGTAGTGCGCCATGTTACGGTTGATGATGGCTGTATCCTCACAATGGGCCATGAGCGGCAGACGGGCAGTGGAGAAAATCTTGTCGAGTGCCTCATCCCTGTCCACCAGCATGTTTCCCGTTGAGGAACCCATGAAGAGCTTGATGCCGGGAATACGGTCAGCGGGCAGTTGGCTGAACAGCTCATAGTTGTCGTTGGTGGCACCAAAGAAGAAGGAATAGTTCACATGGCTCTTTTGTGCAGCAAGACGGAACTTCTCTTCCAGCGCTTCCAACGTAGTGGTCTGCGGAACGGTATTGGGCATGTCAAAGTAGGAGGTGACACCCCCTGCTGCTGCCGCACGGCTTTCTGTCTCCATGTCAGCCTTGGCAGTCAGTCCCGGCTCACGGAAATGCACGTGACTGTCGATGATGCCTGGCAGGATATAGCAGCCTGTGGCATCAATCACCGTTGCATCTTCCCTGAAGACAGCCCCTTCTTCTAAGATATCTGTAATACGGTCATCGTCAATGACTACCGTGCCTTTGAACACACGATTCTCATTGACGATGGTTCCTCCCTGGATAATCATGACGGTAGCTTATTGTGGAACATTTACCACAGGTGCAGTGGCTGTTGTGTCTGGAGTAGCAGCGGCAGCGGGTGCTGGCGTGCCATCGACATCGAAGCCCTGCATACGCCTTTCGTTCTCCTGTGCCGTTGAGTAATAGTCGTTGACGTAAGGGTTGTTCTTGAACTTCTTGGGTGCCTTCGACATGATATACTCAATCTGCGGCGTCAGTATGGGGTAACGATAAACGCTGGTCAGCATCTCAAAAACATACGGCCCCAGCGCGTTGTCAAAGTTTTCGATAATGGTGTTGGTCATCAGTTGTTCGCGCTCTTCAGCAATCTGACGGGCTTCAGCTTCTACTTCCTGCAGAATCTGACCTTCGTCAATACCTTCCAGAATCATCTGGTTCTGCTTATGCCCCAGCTCATTCATGCGGTTGTCCAACTGGTTATGTCTGTCAATGAAGTGATAAAGACTGTCGTTCAGCACCGTTCCGCTGACGGTCTGTTTGGCACGGTCAATCTGGATGTTGATCTCGCCTTCTTCCAGTACGATAGGCATGATGCTCTCATCATCCATGAAGAGGCTGGCAATGCGTACGGTATCGAGTACACCAGAGAAATGGAACTTTCCGTGTACCACGTCACAGGAGTCGATGTTCTTCAGTTCCTGATTTTTGATGGTCTTCAGATAGAGCTTGCTGCCGTCAAGTGAGGAAATGGAAGAAGAGCCCTGCACACTATAGGAAGTGGAGCAGGAAGTAAGGACTGCCAGCGCGGCAACGAAATAGAGTATTTTATTCATTGACATGATTTGTAGTTCATTCTTTTCGACAAAAGTAGTACGATATATTGGAATAAGAAAAAAAATTTGCGCAAATTAAAACTTTTGCGCAAACTTTTAGCGTTTTTTTGCCATCAGCTCTCTTTTTCCAGTTCTTTACCGATACGAAACGTCGTATATAGCTGCAACAAGGCTGCAATCAAAAGTGTCACCACCCAGTTGTTCCCAATGTACTGCACATAGGTGATGTGGTCAAACTGAAACGGGTTGCCGTTGGAGGCATACATCAGCAGGGCACTAAGCAATAGCAATACGTTGGATAATAGCATGAAACGGCGCAGACGGCGGATGTTGAGGTTTTGTCCGTCATAACGTTGTAGCATCTGCATGGATACGAACATCACGACTCCTGGAACAAATACCCATACGGAGGCAGGACTTCGGAACAGTGCCATAAATGCTCCGATGACCATTAACAGGCCTCCGAGCATCAATATTACGCTTTGTGTCTTCGTCAGTTGTCTCATTGCTTATTGGTCCTCTTCTGTCTCCATATCATCGCTTAGTACGAAGATGTCTTCGTCGTCAGCTTTCATGAAGTAACGTTCGCGAGCTATTTTTTCGATAGCCTTGGGATCGCGGTCTAACTGCTTGATGCGCTTCTCGTTTTCCTCGTGTTGAGCATTGTGCTGTCTGATTTCTTCTTGCAATGTGCTGATGGTCTGCTTATTGCGGAAATGGTTCAAGACGCTGTTCTCATCGGCAAAGCCGATAAAAACAACAGCAAAAGCGGTGACCAGCCCATATTTCAGCAATGTCGATGTCTTTACGATGTGCCAGGCTTTCTTCAGATATTCTTTCATGTTTTCCTCCTAATTTTATATAATCATGTATTTTTAGAGCAGATGCAGCGTGCCAATGAGATACAGCAAACCGTAGCCCATCACCATGGAAATAATACCTACGATAAGTCCAATGCGTACCATGTCTTTCTGCTGCACCAGATTGGTGGCATAGGCCAAGGCATTGGGTGGGGTAGAGATGGGCAGGACCATAGCGCTCGAAGCAGCAATAGCAACACCGATGAGTACAGTCGGCGTACCTCCGATGGGGGCCAGCGTGTCGCCCATAGCTGCACAGACAAAGGCCAGGATTGGCATCAGCAGGGCAGCCGTTGCCGAGTTGCTAATGAAGTTTGAGAGCAGGTAGCAGATAGCTCCCGAAATCAGCAGGATGGCAATGGGTGAGAACTCACCGAACGGAATGCTTTGAACGGCATTCTCTGCCAGTCCCGACTTGTTCAGACCATAGCCGAGTGCGAAACCACCGGCAACCATCCAGATGACAGACCAGTTGATCTGTTCCAGGTCACGCTTGCCAATAACACCTGTCAAGGCAAACACCATAAACGGAATGAGCGCTACGGTATAACTGTTGATGCCGGTAACGCTGTCCAGCAGCCACAGGGCTACCGTTACGAAGAATGTTACGATGACGATATATGAATGGGCATCCTTCTTCATCTCGCCCTCAATCTCCAGTTCGATTCTCTTCTGGCTAAAGGGGAAAAGGGTCTTTAGTAGCCACCAGCCAATAAACAGCAGGACAACAACCAATGGGAGCATGAACATCATCCACTGGCCGAAGCCCAGTCCCAGATTCAAGCCACCGTCAGCAATAGGCGCATTCAGGTACTTCATGGCAATGGTGTTGGGAGGTGTGCCGATGGGCGTTCCCATACCACCGAGGTTGGCTGCTACGGGAATAGAGAGTGCCAGGGCAATACGTCCCTTGCCTTCTGGGGGAAGCTGGCGGAATACAGGTGTCAGGAATGTCAGCATCATGGCAGCTGTAGCTGTGTTTGATACGAACATGGAGAATAGACCCGTAATCAGCAAGAATCCCAACAGCACCATCTCACTTTTGGTACCGAAGGGTTTGAGTAAGACCTTGGCCAGCTGCACGTCCAAACCTGTCTTAGTGGCGGCAATAGCCAGGATGAATCCACCGATGAACAGCATAATGACTGGGTCTGCAAACGTTGCCATAACACCTTTGTATGAAAGGAGTGCACCTACTTCGTCAGGGTCACACATCCATTTGATGCCGCTGTCACTCGTGAAGAGCAGCATCAGACCGATGACTGCCACAGAGGTTGCCCATGATGACACAATCTCCATGATCCACATCAGTGTGGCAAAGGCGAAGATGGCGATGATACGTTGCTGTACCACGGTCAGGCCCTGTATGCCATACCAGTCAGTAGGAATATTCCACAGCGTCAGCGTCACGGCTAACACGATAATCAACTTGATAAAACGACTAAACAGCTTGTCGGGGCTGTACTTGCGGGCATGGCGAAAATCGCGGCCCTCCTCAATTAAATGGGCTCCTGTTTGTACTATTTTGGAGCGTCCTGGAAAATGAAACATACTTCTTTTATAAGTTAGCTTTTTTAAATTTGTGTGCAAAGGTACAAAAAAATTAGATTACGGATTACGGATTACGGATTTTTTTGTAACTTTGCATGCAAAAATAACCGGAAACTATGGAAGAATATATTGTTTCGGCAAGGAAATACAGGCCCATGACCTTCGATAGCGTTGTTGGACAGCTTGCGCTGACCACTACATTGAAGAATGCTGTCAAGAGCGGAAAGCTGGCACATGCCTACCTATTCTGTGGCCCACGAGGCGTTGGTAAGACGACTTGTGCACGTATTTTCGCTAAAGCCATCAACTGCCTGTCACCCACTGCTGACGGTGAGGCCTGCGGACACTGTGAGAGCTGCGAGGCTTTTAACGAGCAGCGTTCGTTTAACATCTTTGAGCTTGATGCTGCCTCGAACAACAGCGTGGAGCACATCAAGACGCTCATGGAGCAGACGCGCATTCCGCCGCAGGTGGGCAAGTACAAGGTTTTCATCATTGACGAGGTCCACATGCTCTCCACAGCAGCATTCAACGCATTTCTGAAGACGCTGGAGGAACCGCCCCAGCATGTCATCTTCATTCTCGCTACTACGGAGAAGCACAAGATTCTGCCCACCATCCTGAGCCGCTGTCAGATTTATGACTTCGAGCGAATGACGGTACAGGGCACCATCGACCATCTGAAGTATGTGGCAGGGAAGGAAGGCATCCAGTATGAGGATGAGGCATTGGCTGTCATTGCTGAGAAAGCGGACGGTGGCATGCGTGATGCCCTCTCCATCTTCGACCAGGCAGCATCCTTCTGTCAGGGAGACATCACCTACCAGAAGGTCATTGAAGACCTGAACGTGCTTGATGCCGAGAACTACTTTAACATCATCGACCTGGCAGTAGAGAACAAGGTGACAGACATCATGTTGCTGCTCAATAACATTATTAATAAAGGCTTCGACGGCGGACTGCTTATTCAGGGACTTGCCAAACATGTGCGTAATGTGCTGATGGCCAAGGATGCACAAACGCTGCCCTTGCTCGAAGTGAGCCAGCAACAGCGTGAACGCTATCAGCAGCAGGCACAGAAGTGTGATACACGCTTCCTTTATCAGGCATTGCGACTGATGACCCAGTGTGACATCAATTATCGACAGTCTGGCAACAAACGGTTGCTTGTAGAGCTGACGCTCATTGAGATAGCACAGGTTACGCAGTCTGACGACACGCCTGCCGCGGGGCGTTGCCCTAAGCGACTGAAAACCCTGTTTAAGAACTTACTACAACAGTCTCAGCCAAAGAAAACAGCCCCGCAGGTAGCTGTGGCTGAGCCTGTTGTGGCCCAACGGCCTGTTGCCGTTACCCCGAAACCGGAAGCACCCAAGAGTGCTCCACGACTGAAGAAGACCATTACCTTCTCATGGAACAATTTGCTTAACAAGCAAGACAAAACCGTAGGTAAGACGGATGACAATACAGAAGATGCTGCGCAGAAAGAGCAGGCTCCGTTTACTGATCAGGAACTGCAGCTGCAATGGCTCTCCATGTGCAACCGTATGCCTCTGAAGAATCAGCAGCTGGCAGGTATTGCCAGTCGTATGAAGAATCTGATTCCTCACATCAACGAGTTCCCTGCCATAGAGTTGCAGGTAGAGAACAACTTGGTGAAGGAGCAGATTGAGCAGATACACAAGAACATTCTCAGCACACTTAAACTTCATCTACACAACAGTGCCATTACACTCACGCTGACTGTCGCTGAGCATGATGGACCGGTTCGCATACTCACCCGTAGGGAACAGTATGAGCAGATGGAGCAAAAAAATCCCTCAGTCGGCAAACTGAGGGAGATATTTGATTTGGAACTGGCTTAAATCAGTGTCATTCCTAATTCCTTACATTCTTTACGCATATCGTCAGGCCAGATGGATGCCTGAATTTCACCAATGTGCGCTTTGTGGAGCAGTACCATACATAGACGGCTCTGTCCGATACCACCGCCAATGCTCAGCGGCAACTCGTCGTTTAGCAACTTCTGGTGAAAGTAGAGCTGTTCACGCTCCTCCTCATGTTCAATCTTCAACTGGCGCAACAAACTCTCTTTGTCAACACGGATACCCATGGATGACAATTCAAAGGAACGTCCCAGTACTGGGTACCAAATGAGAATGTCGCCGTTCAAGCCCTTCAGACCGTCCTCACCTTCTGTGGTCCAGTCATCATAGTCTGGTGCACGTCCGTCGTGTTTCTCGCCGTTTGCCAGTTTGCCACCTATACCTATAATAAATACAGCACCATATTTCTCGCAAATAGCATCCTCACGCTCCTTCGGTGTCTTGTCAGGATACATCTCCAGAAGTTTCTCGCTGTGGATGAAGGTTATCTTCTCAGGCAAGAAAGGCTTGATCTGAGGATATGTCTCGCAGGTCAGATACTCCGTACGCCGGATGGCAGCATAGATGCGCTCCACGACATTCTTCAGGAACGATACGGTGCGTTGCTCCTTGGTGATGACTGCCTCCCAGTCCCACTGGTCAACGTACAGCGAGTGCAGGTTGTCTAGCTCCTCATCGGCACGGATGGCGTTCATGTCGGTATAGATGCCATAGCCCGGTTCAATCTTGTACTCTGCCAGACTCAGGCGTTTCCACTTGGCCAGCGAGTGTACTACCTCGGCACGGGCGTCACCCAGATCCTTAATGGGGAAAGTCACGGCACGCTCCACACCGTTCAGGTCGTCATTGATACCCAGTCCCTGCAGCACAAACAATGGGGCCGTTACACGGCGCAGCCGCAGTTCGGTCGAAATATTCTGTTGAAAGAACTCCTTAATCAGTTTGATACCTTGCTCTGTCTGCTTCATGTCAAGCAGGCGTTCATAGTTGCTTGGTTTGATAAGTTGACTCATAATTTCTAAAATTTCCGTGCAAAGGTACTACTTTTTGATTAATAAACAAGCAAAATGCAAAATAATTCGCGTTTTATTTTGCATTTTGTTCAAATATCACTACCTTTGCGTGGCAATTCGTATGAAAATACAGGAATTACAGCAACTGTATGCCGTTTCGCCCCAAGTTAAGGCGTTGGCAAAAGTATTAGAGGAAAAATCGGGAGGACCCATTTTCCTCGAAGGTCTTATTGCCTCCGGCACAGCCATGTATTTCGCTGCGCTCAGCGCTGAACACTTCAAACTGAATACTCCACTCTTCCTTTTCATCATGCAGGATGCTGAGGCTGCCGGCTATTTGTATCACGACTTGCAGCAGATGCTGGGTGACCGTCAAGTGTTATTCTTCCCCTCTGCCTACCGTCGCTCTGCGAAGTATGGACAGCGTGATGCAGCCAACGAAATCCTGCGTACGGAGGTTCTGGCCAAGCTTACCTCTTACCTCTCACCTCTTACCTCTCACCTCTTACCTCTCTATATCGTCACTTTCCCTGATGCTGTGGATGAGCCGGTTGTGTCGCGTGAACAGCTTAGTGACCATACTTTGACGTTACGTCAAGGACAGAGCGTGGAGGTTGAGGACATTGCCAGAAGGTTGCGCGAATTGGGGTTTAGTGAGGTCGATTATGTCTATGAGCCGGGACAGTTTGCCTTGCGTGGCTCTATTCTCGATGTCTTCTCTTTTAGCAGCGAATACCCGTTTCGTGTGGATTTCTTTGGTGACGACATTGACACTATCCGCACCTTTGAGGTGGAGAACCAGCTGTCACGTGACAAGCGTGAGCAGATAACCATTGTGCCAGAGCTGACTGACGAGGAACCGAACCTTGTTTCATTCTTCTCCTTCTTACCCAAGGATGCCATGTTGGTGACCCGCGACTATGATGCTCCTGAATCAAAGGACTTCCGTCGGGTGCTGTTGAGGTTACCTCATAACGCCAGTCCACATCTTTCCGTTCACCTTACTCCTCAGCCGTTGTTCCACAAAAACTTCGAACTGTTGAAGCAGTCGCTCGGTGATTATTTGTCACGTGGGTACCATATATATATATTAGCTGATAGCCAGAAACAGAACGAACGTCTGAAGGAGATTCTGGAGACCCCCTCTAGCTCCCCCTGTTTAGGGGGAGAACAAAGCCCTTCCCCTAAACAGGGGAGGTCGGGAGGGGTCTTCACTCCTGTCGATAAGACGCTGCATGAGGGCTTTGCCGACAACGATCTGAAACTCTGCGTGTTTACCGACCATCAGATCTTCGACCGTTTTCATAAGTACAACCTCAAGAGCGACCGTGCCCGTAGTGGTAAGGTGGCGTTGACACTCAAGGAGATACAGCAGTTCGAGGTGGGTGACTATATTGTTCATATCGATCATGGTATCGGTAAGTTTGGTGGATTAGTCCGTATGCCTATTGCTCAGAATACTCCGAATACTCAGAGTACTCAGAGTTATCAGGAAATGATCAAAATCATCTATCAGGGTGGGGGAGCTATCTACGTCAGCATCCACTCGCTCTATAAGGTGTCGAAATATAAGTCGCAAGAGAACGGTGAGCCGCCTCGTCTGTCGCATCTGGGTACAGGCCAGTGGGAACGCATGAAGGAGCGTACCAAGCAGAAGCTCAAGGATATTGCCCGAGACCTTATTCAACTTTATGCTGCACGACGCAAGGAGAAAGGCTTTGCCTACAGCCCCGACTCGTCGCTCCAGCACGAGCTTGAAGCATCGTTCCTCTATGAGGATACACCAGACCAGTTGAAAGCCACTAACGACGTGAAAGCTGACATGGAACGTCCGCGTCCTATGGATCGTCTGGTGTGTGGTGACGTGGGATTTGGCAAGACCGAAGTTGCTGTTCGTGCTGCTTTCAAGGCTGCCTGTGACTCCAAGCAGACGGCTGTCCTGGTGCCTACCACCGTGTTGGCTTATCAGCACTATCAAACGTTCTCTTCGCGTCTGAAGGACATGCCCGTCCGGGTGGAGTATCTGAGTAGGGCGCGTAGTGCCAAGCAGACCAAGGAAATACTGGCAGACTTAGCCAGTGGTCGTATAGATATCCTTATTGGTACGCATAAGCTTATCAGCAAGACGGTGAAGTTCCATGACCTTGGGCTTCTCATTATTGATGAGGAACAGAAGTTTGGAGTATCTACCAAGGAAAAACTGCGTCAACTGAAAACCAGCGTTGATACGCTCACCATGTCGGCTACGCCTATTCCGCGTACCTTGCAGTTCTCGCTTGTTGGAGCCCGTGATCTGAGTACCATTCAGACTCCTCCTCCCAACCGTTACCCCATACAGACGGAGATTCATACCTTTTCGCCTGACATCATAGCGGAGGCGATTAATTTTGAGATGTCGCGCAATGGACAGGTGTTCTTTGTCAACAACCGTATCAGCGACCTGCAGCGTTTGGCTGAGATGATTCATAAGTATGTGCCTGATGCTCGCGTTGCCATAGGACATGGACAGATGAAACCTGACGAACTGGAACAGGTGGTCTTCGATTTTGCAAATTACGACTACGACGTACTGCTCTCTACTACCATCGTGGAGAACGGCATCGATATTCCCAATGCCAACACCATCATCATCAATGGTGCGCATAACTTCGGACTCTCTGACTTGCACCAGATGCGTGGTCGTGTGGGACGTTCCAATCGTAAGGCGTTCTGTTACCTGCTGGCCCCCCCGCTCTCCGCCTTGAATGTGGAGGCTCGTCGGCGTCTGGAGGCACTTGAGAACTTCAGTGACTTGGGCTCTGGCATCAGCATCGCTATGCAGGACCTCGACATTCGTGGTGCCGGCAACCTGTTAGGCTCTGAACAAAGCGGTTTTATTGCTGACCTCGGCTATGAGACCTATTTGAAGATTCTTAATGAGGCGGTAGTGGAAATACATAATGAAAGTGGAGATGGACAAGCAAGAAAATCTCGAACTTCTAACCTCTTACCTCTTACCTCTGATTTCGTTTCCGACTGTACCCTCGAGAGTGATTTGGAGATGTATTTTCCTGACCAGTACGTACCTACTGACTCTGAGCGTATGTTGCTCTACCGTGAACTCGATAACCTTATGGCTGATGATGAGTTGGAGCGTTATCGTACCCGTCTGGTTGACCGCTTCGGACCGCTACCTCCGCAGGCTGCTGAGTTACTGCTTGTGGTGCCTCTGCGTCGTTTGGGCCGACAACTTGGATGTGAGAAGATGATGCTCAAGCAGGGACGTATGACATTGTTCTTTGTCTCCAACCCCGATAGTCCCTTCTACCAGAGTGCAGCCTTTGACCATATCCTCGATTTCGTGGCCCAGAATCCTCGCCGTTGTCAGCTGCGTGAGCAGAATAGTCGCCGCTCCCTCGTCATCGGCGATGTGCCCACTGTGGAAACCGCCGTTTCACTGCTGTCGAGTCTCTGATTACGTGCATTTTATACACTTCTTAATGTTTATTAAAATTTTCTTTGATACGCATATGTTTGAAAAATAAACATTATCTTTGTAACATAATGTTTAAGAATTAAACTATAATATATGCAAGAAACTATAGATGAATTGGATATTATTACCCGTGTGCGTGGAGAGGTGGCCAGTCGTAAGGAAGTGACAGGCGAGAACCTCTTTCTGGCTTGGGGCTATCCTACAGCCATTGTTCTCCTCTTGGAGTTTGCAGCTCTCATGTTTTGGAACGAGGACTGGTGTGGCTGGCTCTGGGCGGGTATTCCACTGATTGGGACACTGCTGATGGTTTATTTCCTCAATAAGGACTACGAGCGAACCCGTCGCCGAACACTTGACGAGAACGTCATTCTGGTAATGTGGATATTCATTGGCTTCGCCTCCTGTGTAGGAGGCTTGGCAATGGGCTTTGCAGGGGTGTTCCAGCAGAGTTTCTTTTCCTATCTCGGCCTGCTCTGTGGCATGGGTTGCTTCATGACGGGCATCATTCTCCACTTCCGTCCGAAGACCGTCTGCGGCATCATAGCCTCCATGCTTTCGGTCGTACCGCTATTCTTTCAAGGTGACCAGTGGCCTTGGCAATTGCTTGCCACTGCTGTCATCGTAATTATTGCTCTTATCATTCCTGGACATTTATTCAAACAATACGTCAAGCATTATGAGTCAATTTAAGTTTCCTGTCATTAATCCGCTGCTGCACAACGAGCTGCGGCTGAAAATCATGGTGGCCCTCGATTCCTTAAAGAGTGCCGACTTCATGTATCTGTGCCAGATTACCGACTCCACGCGGGGTAACCTGAGCGTACAGATTACCACCCTCAAGGAGGCTGGTTATTTGAATGTCTCAAAAACTGGTGTGGGTAGGTTCGCACATACCGTCTGCCGCATTACTCGTAGGGGTTCAGAAGCGCTCCGTTCCTATGAAGACGGGCTTCGTCGTCTCTTCGAGCAGCGTGTGCCAGACAAAGAATCTGACAATCAAAAACAAATATTACACTAATCAAACAATTCTGAAGATGAAAAGAACAATTTTATTATTGCTATCCGTTATAGCTGCGGCAGGAATGATGGCGCAGGACGAGAATGCAGTGCAGAATGTAAGTGTCATGGAACTGGACTATATGGTGAAAGAAACTCCGAGGTCAGGAGTGGGAGAAGTGGCAAGCGCCATTCTTGACGTGTTGGCCGACCAGACTACGACGGAAGAGCCTGGCTATACTGATGCCTTACGAGCAAGTGTTATCATGGCACTGGGCAACGTGCGGCGCTTCACCGTGACCGATGGTCGTCAGGTGAGTCCTAACGAAAACACCAACATCATTGCTGACGGCACCATCAATTACATCTCCATCACGAGAGAACTAAAGCTGGCATCGAACAAGAAAGACAAAATCCCCCAGTTCTACGCCCAAATCAGCCTGACCCTGAACCTGAAGGATGCCGCGACGGGCACCCTTCTCAATAGTCAGGTGTTTGAAGTGAACAAATCAGGCTGGTCATGGGTCAACAGTAATGACACAGCCATCAAGAACGCACTGGAGAGCCTGCGTAAGAAAGTCGAGAAGTTCTATAATACCGCCTTCCCCTATACAGCGCACATTCTGGAGCGTGGCGTAGAGAAGAAGGACAAGCAGAAAGAACTCTATATCGACCTCGGTGCTGCTCATGGTTTGCAGGAAGGTACCCATTTCGACGTCTTTGTCATCGGTAATATCGGTGGTAAGGAGACACGCAAGCAGATTGGGCGTTTGAAGGTGAAGTCTGTGGAAGGCGACGAGGTGAGTCTCTGCAAGGTTACATCCGGCGGCAAGGATGTCAAGGCTGCTCTTGACGCACAACAGCAGTTGCTCATCGTCTCTACTGATTAACCTAAAATAAACCTATAATAAATATTTAACATGAACAAGAAAACAAATCCATTGGCGAGGGCAGCGATGCTGCTGCTCGTCGTGCTCTGCTCCATAGGAGCGTGGGCACAAAGTAGTGTGGTAACTGTGGGTAATTACAACAGGGCAAGTGGTTTCCTGCCCAGCTACCCAAACAACACGTACTCTTTGAGTCAACAGATCTACACGAAGGATGAGATTGGTGGTAAGAAAGGCAAGATTACCAGCATCGCCTTCTACAACTATGAACACGGAAAAGCCCGCAGCTACGACATCTACCTGTCGCACACCAGCAAGAGCACTTTCGACAATGCTACCGACTGGGTGAAGGTTGCTGCCGCCGACAAGGTGTTCAGCGGTACGGTGACATTAGGAAGCGAATGGACTACCATCGACTTCGATACGCCGTTCGAATATGATGGTACGCGGAATCTCATCCTTACCGTAGATGACAATACGGGTGAGGATACAGGTAACAACTACGGCATCGGTGCATACGACGCTTCAGGCAATCAAGCATTGTACTATTACAAGATGTTTGGCACACCTGTCAATCTGGATCCCACGCAATCTGTCACAGAAGAAGGTACCGTCTATTCCCGAAAGAACGGCATCAAGCTCTGCTTCGAGACCTATCCCAAGCCCTACCAACTGGAAGCTCCTGAGATTGGTGACGTCAGCGCATTGATTCAGTGCTCGCTGCGTGGAGATGCCACAGCCTGGAATCTGCGCTACCGCAAGGTGGCGGGCGAAGGCGAAGAGAAGCAGAGGTGGGTTGCTTATAATGACCTTACCGCCCGTTCCTATACCCTTGAGGACTTGACGCCTGCCACGAAGTACGAGGTACAGGTATAGGGCATCTTTGCTGGGGACAACCTCAGTGACTGGACAGAGTCACTGGTCTTCACTACTAATTGTTGTCCCGTAGAGCAGCAGACGGAGCTTATCTATGCCCTCCGCAGTAATTACAGCATCTGGTATGGCTTTGCGGTGCAGATTATGGACATCACAGACGAGACCAAGCCTGTTGAAGTAGCTTACCTCCATGCACCAAGCTATGAGCAGTATGGTGGTACCGTCACCCTTTGTTGCGGACATAAGTACAAGGTGAACTGGATACATGATGCTGAGCATGAAAATGTCAGCAGCGCATTCTCGTTCGCCCTCTACTTGGAGCCTGGCGACTTGGTATATAGCATGGCAATGGGCGAGGCTCCCAGCGAGACGGCTGAGCTGACCACCTTTGTGGCTGATTGTGGCAACTACTGTGCACCAAAGCCCAAGAACGTTTCTGTTGCAAGCACTACCTTCAACTCTGCCACTATCTCGTTCGTCTCTGAGACCAAGGGTGGCGAGGTGGCCTACTCCACGACGCCTGACTTCGACCCCAGTACAGCTACTCCGACGAGCGTCACCTACGATGCCATTATTGCCAGCGATGACCCGTGGGGAGGTACTCCTGACAACGCTTCGTTGACACTGACGGGACTGGAGCCTCTGACAGAATATTATGTTAGCGTGCGCAACAGTTGCGTGGAAGGTGGCAATAGCCGTTGGAGCGATCTTGTAAAGGTAACCACCGGCTCGCGCAATGATGCCCCGTCGCAGATAATTGCCACGCCTGTGAATAGTCGCACGGAGCACCTCTCTTGGTCGGGTAGAGGTCACGAGAAAGCCTATAACCTCTTTTACCGTCCACAAGTCATAGGCAATACTGTTGATATGAGTGCCATCCAGACCTTTGACATTGGCAAAGGCACTGGTTTCGAGAACGGCAGCTGGGGAGAAGGCATTTGGAGTTCCTACGGTGACCGTCCTTTCAGCAATACCGTCTTTGTGGGTAACGTGCCGGCCGGCAGCAGCTTCAGTTTCAAGGCAGGAAACGGTAAGACAGGCGGAGGCAAGACAAAATTCCTCTACGGCATGGTGAAGAAGGGAACTGGTAAGACGGATAAAGAGACCATGGAAGAGTTCGACAAGAAGTGTCTGAACGATGCCGACCGTGCAGCCATCATCAAGGGGTCAAGGGGTTAAAAGATAAGCTTAAGGATTTGACTGATGAGCAGCAGATTGCCGCCTACAACGCAGAGATAAAGGAACTGGAAAGTCTGCCCACCGATGCCCAGAAGCTGGAGCAGATGAGAACGCTGGAGCAGAAAATCAATGACAATGTGGCCGAATTAGCACAGCTTGCCCTTAAGTATGGCAATGACCAGATTTCAAAGGAAGAGTACGAGCAGCAGAAGGCTGCCCTTGAGGCCCAAAACGCTTTATATGGCTCAGACCTGAGTGAGCTCCGTGCCATCACCACGAATGCCGAGAATCCCAATAAGGACGGCTTCGCCATCAGCAGGGATGACCAGTCGTCGGGCAACCAGACCCGTGCCCGCCGTACTGATGCGGATGACACTTATGTCTTCTTCATCCGTCATTCCGATCCCAGCGGTGTCATGCTGATGAAGGACTTGGTTATCACGCCGCCGGACCAGCAAGGCGAGTGGATCTGCATTCCCAACATTGCCGGCACGGAATATACTCTTACTGGCTTGGAACCTAACACAACATACGAAGTGAAGGTGGAACCCATCTATGAGAATGACCTTACTGGTACACACAGTCCCATTACGGTCTTTACGACCCTTGGCGAGGAGACTGACCCCATAGCGGGCGACTTCTCAGTAGGTGGCGACAAGAAAATCAACTTCGCTCATGGCAATCTGCGTTATAGCGGTGATATCTACGGCTATGAGGGAGAGTGGTCTATGGCCAAACAACAGTTTGAGGTACTGGGCGAAGGGAATGTCCGCACGTCAGGATCGGGCAGCAGCTATCCCGCAACCCTCCATGACCTGCTCTGCTGGAGCTCTACTAAGAGCAACTATGGTATCTATAACTATTATTATGAGTATGACGAGGATGCCCTGCTTTATTTCAAAGGCGATTTTGTCGATTGGGGCGAGAATTCTGCACTCATCAGTGCCCTTGGCAGTGGCTGGCGCACACTGAGCAAGGCAGAGTGGAACTACCTGCTCAACGAACGTAAGGATGCTGCCCAGTTGCGTACAGTAGCTACTGTGGCTGGCGTGAAGGGTCTTGTGCTTCTGCCCGATGAATGGACGGCACCCGATGGCATCATGCTGAAGGATGAAATGACAGCCGAGGAATGGGCAGTCATAGAGGAAACAGACGTCGTGTTCCTGCCTGCTGCTGGACAGATGACGTCAACCTATGATGCTACCAACTGGACCGTAGCAACCACGTTTACCGATGCCTGCACCTACTGGACCAGCACACCAGCTGGCGACAAGTCAGACATGAATGCTTACGTACTGACCATCACCGATGCAGACGTTACGCTTGAGAATGACCTGTTCCGTCGTACTGCTACTGCTGTTCGTCTGGTAAAGACTGCCGGCACCGCCACAGCGGTTACTCCGACGACCGTTACCCCTGTTCGTCCTGTTGATGACCACTGGTACACGCTCGACGGTCGCCGACTTAGTGGCAAGCCGACTCAGCGTGGTATCTACATCAACAACGGCAAGAAGTATGTGATAAAGTAAGCAGAATAATAAAAAAAGGCTGAATGTGTTTGTGCATTCGGCCTTTTTTTGTAACTTTGCCGACAGAGAACTTATGTGAATAGAAACTAAAACTATAAGAAAGATGAAAAGAATCCTACTACTGATGCTCTCCGTCGTTGTCTCAACGATGATGATGGCAGACGACGTGACTCCTGAGGAGGCTTTGCAACAAGCCACTCAGTTTGTGCAGAATCGTGCGGCCAGAGGCAATGGTCCTCGTTTGGCTCCTGGCGTTCAGCCCAAGCTGACGCTGGCCAGTCGTGTGAGTGACCTCTACGTGTTCAACGTGTCCGACGATGCTGGCTTCATCATCGTCTCCAACGACGATTGTGCTATTCCCGTTCTCGGCTATAGCGACAGCGGCTCGTTCGATGCCAACAACCTGCCCGACAACATGCGTGCCTGGCTCCAAGGCTATGCCGACGAGATTGCATGGGCGAAAGCGAATCATGTGACAAAGCCTGCGAATGCACCAATGAAAGCTGCGCTGGGAGCAGATATTCCTTCGATGATTACAACTTTTTGGAATCAGGGAAATCCCTATAATAAACTATGCCCTGCGTATCAACTTGGTGCAGGAACGGAAAATTGTGTGACGGGTTGTGTCGCTACGGCTATGGCTCAGGTGATGAATTACTATCAGTGGCCTGCTAAAACAAAAACAGCTATACCAGGCTATACTAATCCAACAAGAGTTAATGGTACGGAAATGCAGGTGAATGGTGTCCCTGCAGAAACCTCCATAAGTTGGACAAACATGCATTTTGCCTATGGCAGTTATTGTGATAATGGAGGAGGCTCTTATAATAAATCAGCAACTTATACAGACGCTCAGGCAACAGCTGTCGCTCAGTTGATGTGGTATTGTGGCGCGTCTGTAGAAATGAATTATGGTACATCTTCAAGCGCAGTCATTGCTGCTGTCCCAGATGCTCTTAAAACCTATTTTGACTATAATGAGAAGACGACCCATCGGGCAAGATTAGATTATACTACAGCGAATTGGTTGACCATGATATATTATGAACTGAATAATAATCGCCCCGTATTGTATGGTGGTCAGTCAACTGGTGACGGTCATGCATTTGTCTGTGATGGATATAAATACGAAAATACCCAAGATTATTTCCATATCAACTGGGGATGGGCAGGTTTGAGCAATGGCTTTTTCACTCTTTCTGCGTTAGATCCGGAAGCTCAGGGCTTTGGTGGAAGTTCTACTAATTCTGGCTTTAACTACGACCAGGAGGCTGTTATTGGTATTGATAAGTCCACGAAAACAATCACGTTGGCAGATGTTTCGCCAAAGGTGGTTGATATTGAAGTGGTACCAAACAGCGTTAGTCCTTTGGCTGCAATTGTGGACCAACCACAGACCATTACAATTGGTATAAAAAATAATTCAGCTGATGATTTTGATAATTATATCGGTTTATATGAATATATTGATAATACTCATGGGGCTTGGATTACAATGAATTCATTCCAAATAGCCAGTGGAAACACTCAATATTGTGAGTTTACGTTTACTCCAACGAATACAGGAACTATGACTATTTTGGTAATGAAACCAACAGGTGGTATCAGCTATCAATCAATTGCCTATTTCAACTTTGACGTTTATCCTGCCAATGTCTCTGGAACTATGAATGAGTACGGCTGGGCAACGTTCAGCAGTGAGTATCCGTTGGACTTTAACAATGTTGAAGGCGATGGTGTTAAAGCAGCATATATTGTTTCGGGCTTTAGTGGCAATGCAGTTGCAAAGACTCCAGTCACGAAGGTTCCCAAGAATACAGGTTTGCTGCTGAAGGGAACGCCAAATGCTGCATATACTATTCCTGTAACGCTGGGTGCAACAGACGATGTAAGCACTAATAAGTTGGTAGCTGTAGCTGCTGAAACTGAAGTGTCGAAGGCTACTGAAGAGAATACAACAAACTACGTGCTCACCGTGCAGGACGAGAAGGTGGTATTCGCCTCCATTAACACGGTCAATGCTACTGTTCCGGCAGGTCGCGCTTACCTGACGCTTACGGAAAACTCGCTTGCTCCTTGGCTTGCTATTGAGGGCGACGGAGATGCAACAGGAATTTTGAATATGAATCGCGAAACGACAACCAATAACGTTTACTATGACCTGCAGGGCCGTCGTGTGGAGCATCCCACGAAGGGCGTGTATGTGGTGAACGGCAAGAAGGTGGTTATTAAATAATATAGGAGGAAATGACTATGAAGAAAGAATATATTGCACCTGTGCTTGAGGTTGTAGTTATAGAGACGCCCAAAATGATGTCTGGGTCTCCCGGAAAAGGAGGTGACTATAATGGTGGTCAAGTTTTGGCTCCCGAAATGACCTCATTCGATGAAGAGCTTGATATGGATTGATAATCCGTAAATCATAAAAACGTTTGATTTCTGCCGTTTTGTCAGCAAAAACTGACAGAACGGCAGATTTTTATGCTTGGTACATAACTTGCCTATAGGTAGGTGAGCGCCACAAGGAGCTCACGAACAATAAACATCGTATAACTTAAAAAATAATTAGGAGGTAAAGATTATGATGCCAATGATGAGAAATTCCGCTTGGTTACCAACAGTGTTTAACGACATTTTTGACAGTAACTTCATTCCGAAGGCCAACTGCACAGCACCGGCCATCAACGTGAAGGAGACCGATAAGGGTTACACCGTAGAGCTGGCTGCACCTGGGCTGAAGAAGGAGGACTTTAACGTTCACATCAACGACGAAGGCAACCTCATCGTAAAGATGGAGCAGAAGCAGGAAAACAAGGAGGAGGACAAGAACGCTCGCTATCTGCGTCGCGAGTTCTCGTACTCAAAGTTCGAGCAGGCGCTGATTCTGCCTGACGATGTGGATAAGAACAAGATTGCTGCAAAGGTAGAGAACGGCGTTCTGACCGTTGAGCTGCCCAAGCAGGAGGAAACCAAGGCGAAAGTGGCACGTCAGATTGCCATTGGATAGATTAGGTATTAGTTTGTTGAGGCCCGATGTGAGTAACATCGGGCTTTTTTTTGTGTTTTCCTTTGGTATTTCTCTCAATTTGCACTATCTTTGTACCCAAATATACTACTAATCGCCTAATGAATGATATGAAGAATCGCAAAACTACGTTATATGCTGCATTGCTGCTCTTTGTAGTAGTTGTCATGATGATTGCCTGTGGTGAGCAGAAACCTGCGGCTGTTCCGGAATTTATGGCTGTTTCACATGCTGACAGCCTGATTTTCGAGCGCGGACGCCAACAGGATTATCAGGGAATGCTTGTCCTAATCGATAGTTTTGAGCAGGCAAGGGCGCTCTCAGAGATAGCCGCTAACCGCTGGCGTGGTGTGGCCTATAACTATCTTGGTAGTGTGCGTAAGTCGGAGTTCTATTATAAGAAGGTGGTAAGTGCTCCCATCAAGACCGATGCCGACAAGTATAATTATTATAAGTCATCACGTCGTCTGTCGGAAATTCTGGTTAAGCGTGGAGAATACGATGAGGCTTTGAGTATTGCTCTCGAAGCTGTTGATAAGATGGAAGAGTGGGGCGGTTACTCACCCAAGGATCTCGCTATCCTTCTCAAGACCATCGGTTGCTGTCAGTTGAACCTTGGACAGCTCAAGGAGGCTGCATCCAACTATGCTTCTTCCTATCAGAAATTCATGTTGCCGTTAGCCGACACCGTGACTGTACGTGACCTTAACGAGGCTATCATGGCCACTGAAGAGATTGCACTTGACTATATCAATGTTAGTCGTTTCGACGAGGCTCTGCATTGGGCTGATGTTGCAGACTCACTGATGACCCAGCGTACAGAACTGGCACCTGACTATGACATTGCCAACCTTCAGAAGTATGGCTCTCGTGTTACTATTCGCAAGGCCATTGCTTTGCAGGGACTGAATCGCGACAAAGAGGCATTGCAAGCATACCGAAAGGTTCTTGACAGTCAATACGGAAAGACTGATGATGGACGTATCGAGGCAGCTGAGTACCTCATGGCAGCCCACCGCTATGGTGAGGCTGCAGATAACTACGGTAGTCTCGATCGTTTCCTTGCCAGGCATGGAATGGATATGACACTCGATAATATCCGTGTCTATCTGCTTCCCAAATACCGTGCAAACCTGGCAGCAGGTCGTCGTGACAGTGTGATGGCAGTCGGAGAGGAGCTCTGTGATGCGCTTGACAGTGCAATTGTTCACGCTAAGAATAGCGATGCTGCAGAATTAGCAACGATTTATGATACACAACAGAAGGAAGAACAGATTATGGCACAGAAGTCATACATGGCGCGTCAGCGCCTGTATGGCATTAGTCTTGCTTCTTTCCTCATCCTGACTTTCCTCATCATTTACGTTGTCCATCGCATTAGGGCTCAGCGTCGTTTGGCTCATGCCTATCAGAAGTTGGAGGAAGCCAATCGGAAGTTAGAGGAGGCTAACCAACAGCTTGAACAGAAGAACGAACAGCTCACGGTGGCTAATGCACGGGCAGAAGAGTCATCACGCATGAAGACAGACTTCATCCAGCAGATTTCCCACGAGATACGTACGCCACTCAATATCCTCAGCGGTTATACACAGATTGTTACTACGCCCGGTATGGAGTTGGATGATGAAACCCGTCAGGACATCAATCGTCAGATTACGGAAAATACGGATCGCATCACTGGCTTGGTTAATAAGATGCTGGAGTTATCGGATGTCAACAGCAAGTCGGTTATTGAACGCAATGACAACGTGTTGGGCGTGCAGATTGCTGCTCAGGCTGCCGATGACAGTGGTATCAACAATGCTACTCACTTGCAGTTTGACCTTCAGTTTAGTGATGGAGCCGACAACGCGATGTTGCAGACCAATCTGGTTTCTGCTACTCGTGCTTTGACGTTGGTGCTCGATAATGCCCGTAAGTTCACGAAGCCCGCTGAGGCTCTGGGAGTAGAGGATACGGAGCAGAAGCATGTCGTGCTTCGCATGGCTGTCAGCGACGGACAGCTGCAGTTCGTTGTTGAGGATGACGGCATTGGTGTGCCTGCTGAGGAAGCAGAACGCATATTTGATGAATTCGTGCAGTTGAATGAATACTATGACGGAACTGGCATTGGACTTACCGTTGCCCGTAGCATTGCCCGCCGTTTGGGTGGTGACATCGTGCTTGATACTTCTTATAGTCCTGGTGCCCGATTCGTTATGACTCTGCCGACGACGGCGTAGTCAGGTGCAATTCCCGCACTTCGGCATTCATCATACGTTGTACCTCGCGCATTCCACAATGGGCATAGACGGCTAACACGGCTTTGTTGATGATGCCGTGTCCTACAGCAATAACTGTCTGATTCGCATAGTTTGTCGTGATATAATCTAAGAATCGTTGGGCTCGCTCTAATAAGCAGTCCAACGATTCTATATCTTCGGGCCATACCTCATCCTTCAAATCTGGAATGAAGCGCCCCGTAAAGCCTCCCCAGTCACGTTCGCGTAGCAGTGGTGTCTGCTGAATGGGCAATCCGTGCGGCTCCGCAATAATTTCTGCTGTCTGTATGGAACGTCGCAGGTCGCTCGATACGATGGCATCAATCGGTTTTGACGCTAAACGTTCTGCCACTTGTCGAGCCTGTTCCCTTCCGTGTTCCGTCAGATCGCCCTGCGTCTGCCCCTGCATAATCTGGCGGACGTTGTCTTTCGTCTCGCCATGCCGTATTAGGTAGAGTGTGGTCATTATTTGGGAGGAACGTTCGTTACGATTCCCTCAATATAAGTCTTCAGGATGTGAATGCCGTTTTTGTTGTCACCACCCCAGGGAATAATGAGGTCGGCAAATTTCTTGGTAGGCTCAATAAACTGCTCATGCATGGGTTTGAGCACTTTTTCATAGCGGTCGAGCACCATATCGACGGTACGCCCGCGCTCCACTACATCGCGGCGAATGTTGCGGATGAGGCGTACGTCGCTGTCCGTATCAACAAAGATTTTCAGGTCCATCATGTCGCGCAGTTTCTTGTAGTGCAGCGTCATGATACCCTCAAGAATAATGACGGGCTTGGGCTCCACATGGATGGTCTCTGGCAGACGGTTCGAGATTATATACGAATAGGTGGGCTGTTCCACAGCCTGACCGTTCTTCAACATCTTGATATGTTCTGTGAGTAGTTTCCAGTCGAACGCATCAGGGTGGTCGAAGTTGATTTGCTTGCGTTCCTCAGGTGTCATCTCCGACGTGTCGTTGTAGTACGAGTCTAATGGGATAACTGCCGCACAGTGTGGCGGCAGTACCTGAGATATTTTCTTGACGACAGTGGTCTTTCCCGAGCCGGTGCCGCCTGCGATTCCTATAATATACATATATATGTGTTATTTCTGTTCTTTAGCCAGATAGACGACAGTGGGCAAGTGGTCGCTGTAGCCGTTGAGCCACTGGCCGCCAGCGTGCGTTCGTAAGGTGTTTCCTTTATATTTTCCTTCCTGTTGGAACAGGTAGTCGCGACGGAACACCTGATGCTTCAGGTATTTCAGTGTCGAGTAGTCCTTTTTACCGTCGAGGTTCAACAGTTTCGACGAGAGGATTATCTGGTCAAACAGGTTCCAGGCGCCGTCATACTGCAGCGTACCGGTACCTGATGCCAGCACGTTCCAGAAGGGATTCCACAATCCGTCTTCAGGTTCCACCTCACTGATCTCGCGACGGGCACCCAGTGCAACGGCCATTGAACGGTCCTGCGGGTCGTCGTTCATATCACCCATGATGAAAATCTTGCAGTTGGGGTCATCACGCAGTATTGAATCCTTGACGAGTCTGATTTGTCGTCCGCCTTCTTCACGATAGAAGGAACCGGCAAAACGGCTGGGCAGGTGGTTTACAATGACGGCCACGTGCTCATTAGCCAGTTTTCCGCTGACGGTAAGGAAACCACGGGTGGCCCTCATGCTGTCCTCTGGCAATATATATATATAAGGTGTAAGTGTGACGTTCTCGACGGTAAACAGTTTGGGGTTGTACAGCAATGCACAATCGACACCGCGCTGGTCTGGTCCCTCAATGTGGCAGAACTGCATATTACGGGCAGCCAGAGGCTCCTGGGCGCAGAGGTCGGTCAGACACTTGGCATTTTCCACCTCAGAGACGCCGATGAAAGCACAACCTACTGATTTCGGTAACACGTCGGTTCCCATCTCGCTGAGCACGCGAGCCATGTTGCGCAGTTTGTTCGTATATTTCATACCCGTCCACTTGTTACGGCCTTCTGGCAGGTACTCATAGTCGTTATGACCTTCGTCATGACAGGTGTCAAACAGGTTCTCGAGATTGTAGAAGCCCACTGCATATACTGAGTATTTCTTGTCTTGGGCTTGGGCTGAAGCTACTCCAACCAGGAGCGCCAGCATGATAAGGATTGATAGCTTTTTCATATAGTTATAGATTTTATGCCACAAAGTTACAAAAAAAAAATCAAATAATGTATCTTTATTTCATATTTTTTTTTATCTTTGCAGCAAATTACTTTATTAATTAAATTTTAAACTATGAAGAAAAAGCTGAAACTTGTTGTGATGGCATTATGTTTCGCCCCCGCAGCTTTCGCTCAGAATGTGGAGACCGCTCCGCAGAATGTGCAGGGAGAGTTGCAGGATGAACAAGCCTTCACGTTTACCGAAGCTCAGCTGGGTGAAGATGATGACATGTCGCAGAACGTGACCATCATCTCGTCGAACAACAATGCCTATGCCTCTCAGGTAGGCTTCTTGTTCAGCCCGGTTAGATTTAGGTATCGTGCTTTTAACCAGAAGTACAACGAGATTTACATTAACGGCGCTTCGATGAACGACATGGAGTCGGGACAGTTCCGTTATTCTCTCGTTGGTGGCCTAAACAACCAAACTCGAGGTGTTGAAAACTCGTTACCGTTTGAAGTAAACAACTTCTCTATGACGGCTATGGGTGGCTCGAACAATTACGACTTCCGCCCCAGCCACTTCGCTCACGGCCAGCGTGCAACGCTCACATTGGCTAACCGTAACTACACCGTGCGTGGTATGTACACCTACAACACTGGACTCATGGAGAACGGTTGGGCGTTCTCGGCCAGCCTTACTTATCGTTGGGCCGACACGAACACCTCGTATGTGGAAGGTACGTTCTACAATTCGCTTTCTTATTTCTTGGGAGTGGAGAAAGTGTTTAACGATCGTCACTCTTTGTCACTCGTCACATGGGGTAACCCCACGGAGCGTTCAACTCAGGGCGCTGCAACTGACGAGAGCTATTGGCTGGCTAATAACAGATTCTACAATCCTTATTGGGGCTACCAGAACGGTCAGGTCCGTAACTCCCGTGTAGTTAACGACTTCTCGCCTTCTGTCCTACTTACTTGGGACTGGAAGATCCAGCAGGGCATGAAGTTGACGACCACGCTGTTTGGAAAGTACGGCATGTATAAGGGTACGAGCATGGGTTACAACAATAGTGACAACCCGCAGCCGGACTATTACAAGACCCTGCCGTCAAGCTACTATGACGTCTGGGATCCCACTGATACACGTTACCGTACGGCGCAAGCCTATTCTGATTACTACTCGGCTCGTACTTATCTGATGGGTAGTAAGGCCGCACGCCAGTTTGACTTCGACCGCCTGTACTACATGAACCAGCAGGCCAGCGCTCAGGGTGCTGATGCTATGTACTTCATCAAGGCCAAGAATATCAACAACCTGAATCTCTCGTTCGCCTCTACGCTGAAGACGGAGTTGGGTAGATTTACTTCTATGAACATGGGTATTCAGTTGGCAACCAATAAGGGCATGCACTTCCAGACGATGGAAGACCTGTTGGGTGCAACCTCTTTCCACAATGTCAATACCTATGCCCTGAAGAACTTCTCTGGTGCATCAGACCAGGTGCAGTATGACCTGAACAATCCCAACGCTCTGGTGGGCGTAGGCGATAAGTGGGGCTACAACTACAACATCTTGGTCAACAAGGCTTCTTACTGGACGAACCTGACTTACAGAAAGGGACGCCTGCAGGCCTTTATTGCTGGCCGTATCGGTGGTACGATGATGCAGCGTGACGGTAAGATGCGTAATGGCTTGGTGGCTGACAACTCCTACGGCAAGAGCGGCACGGCCCGCTTCCTTGACGGTGGTGGCAAGTTCGGTTTGAACCTCAACCTGGGCGCAGGAAATACCATTCTGTTGGGCGCAGGCTACGAGTGGCGTGCTCCGCAGGCACAGGCCGCTTTCGTTTCTCCTGAAATGAGTAACGACTTCGTGAACAACCTCAAGAACGAGCGCATCTTCAGCAGTGAGATCAGTTACAACATCCAGACTTCTTGGATGAAGGCCAGCATCAATGGTTATTATAATCAGCTGACGAACGGAACGGAGTGGCAGAACTTCTACTACGACGATATCAACTCGTTCTCATACGTGTCAATGACCAACATCAAAAAGGTCTTCTATGGTGTTGAGGTTGGTGCACGCTTCAAGCTGACCGAGTACCTCGACCTGAAGGCTCTTGGTACTTGGAGTGAGGCAAAGAACACCAACAATGCTAATGTTCGCTACATGAACTCTACGAAGGGTGAATTCTACGATGATATCGTGATGAACAAAGACATGCGTGAGGCAGGAACTCCGCTGTCTGCATACAGCCTCGGTCTGAGTTATCACTCCAATGGCTGGTATATTGACCTGAATGGTAACTACTACGATCGCATCTACTTAAGCTACTCGCCCAGTTATCGCTATCAGCGTACGCTCACCACGATGGGCAGCATTGACAACAACGGCGACTTCATCGTTCCTGATCAAAGCGAGGGACACGGCGGCTTCATGCTTGATGCCTCTATTGGTAAGACCCTCCGTCTGAAAGCTGGTAAGCAACTCTCCTTCAATCTCATGATTACCAACCTGCTCAATAATACCAATATTGTATCAGGCGGTTACGAGCAGAGCCGAAGCGACTATACTGTGAAGGACGACGGTACCTTAAATAATATGCGTGGGTACAAGTTCTCTCTCAATCCGAAGAAATACTATGCTTATGGTATCAACGGGATGCTGAACATCACTTATAGATTCTAAAAAACGTCAAGACAATGAAACAGATTAAATATCTTCTTTTTGCATTGGCATGCACACTGAGTGCATCTTGCATGGACGGCGACGATGGTGATTGGAACAACCCCGTGACTGAGGATACTGCCAACTCGTTTGGTAATAAATATCTCACGGAGAGCAATCTCATTACCATTGCACAGTTGAAGAGTACTTACAAGTCGGTCATCAACGACGGATCCTATACCGAAGTCAAGAAGCCAACCCAGATTAAGGGCGTGGTTACAGGTAACGACATCGGTGGAAACATCTACAACCAGATTTCCCTTCAGGACGAGACAGGTGCGTTCATCATTTGTATCGCACAAGGCGGTATCTTCGGTTACCTGCCTGTTGGACAGGAAGTGCTTGTTGAACTGCAGGGTCTCTACATCGGAGGCTATGGCAAGCAGGGACAGGCTGGAACGCTCTATACGAGTGCCAGCGGCTCCACTTACGTAAGCCGTATGGCACGTGCTGTGTGGAACAACCATTTTAAGCTGGTAGGAAAGAAAACTGTAACCCCCATTGAGGTGACGGATATCAAACAGCTCGATTTGGACAACGACTGCGGCAAGCTGGTAACGCTGAAGGGCTTTACCATCAGTGAGGCTGACGGAAAGAAGGTCTATGCACCCAGTGACGGCAGTGCTACGGTACAGGCCAACTGCGTCAACCGCTCGTTCAAGGGCGTCAGCAACAGAACGCTCGTATTGCGTACCAGCACCTATGCTAAGTTTGCTAACAACGTGATGCCTACTGGTACTGTCGATGTAACAGGCATTGCCACTCGTTACAATAGCACTTGGCAGATTCTGCTACGTGATGAGAGCGACGTGAAAGCCTACTAAAGAATTGTGGAACTCATTAATCAAAGAAACAAAAAAACTATAGATATGAAAAAGATTGCATATTCATTGATGGCGATGGCCATAGCGGCCTTCACTTTCACAAGTTGCGAGGATGTCCCCGCTCCGTTTGGCCAGCCGACAGATCCAGGTTCTGGCGAAGGCGGTGATGTTGTCGTTATTGAGCCTTCAGGTAGCGGAACGGAGGCTGATCCGTATAATGTGGCAGCAGCTATTGAGATTGCTAAGGCGATGTCTTCTACCGATGCTGCCAAGCAGGTTGTAGCCATTGGTTACATTACGTCTATTGACGAGATTGATACAGATGGTACATTCGGTAATGCTACCTATTACATTTCTGACGATAAGGACGGTAAGGCTAACAAGCTGGAAATCTATCGTGGTTATGGCTTGAACGGTCAGAAGTTCAATGCTGCTGGCGCTACCATCATTAAGGAAGGAGACCTTGTAGTCGTATCCGGTGGCCTTGTAAACTACCAAGGGTCAATCCTTGAGTTTACTCAGGGCAGTAAACTCCTCTCCATCAACGGAGTGGGCGGTGGTGATACACCAAGCACAGAGACGTTGGGCACCAAGGATGCTCCATTGACCATTGCAGCAGCACTTGCTGAAATCAACAAACTGTCTGATGGCGGTGAAAGTTCACAGTTTGCGTACGTCAAAGGTAAGGTGGTGAAGGTTACTACTAACCAGGCTAACTTCGACCAATACGGCAACCTGAACTACCTCATTTCTGAGGACGGTACTGAAAATGGCAGCACTATCACCGTTTATAGCGGTGACGGTCTCAACGGTGCTAAGTTCACCAGCCCCAATGATCTTGCTCAGGGCGATGAGGTTATTGTCTATGGTAAACTTTATAAGTATGTGAATAAGTCGGGTGCTGTGACACCTGAAATCAATAAGGGCAACTACCTCGTAAGCCTCGTCAAAGGCTCTGGCGGTGGTGGCGGCGGTACAGAGGCTGGTCTTGGTACAGCCGACAAACCTCTGACTGTAGCAAAGGCTCTTGAGATTGTTAGCGCATTGGCAGACAATGGCGAAACAGAGACAGAAGCCTTTGTAAAGGGTAAGATTTCAAAGGTTCAGTCATTCAGTGATAAGTATAAGAGCATTACCTATTACATCTCTGATGACGGTACAGAGAATAACGAACTTCAGATTTACAGCGGCAAGGGCCTGAATGGTGCAGAGTTTGCAGCAGTTGAGGATTTGTCAGCCGGTGACGTTGTTGTCGTAAAGGGTAAGCTGAAGAAGTATGTCAACAGCAAGACTGGTGCTACTACACTGGAGATGAACCAGCCCAACGAGATTGTCTCAATTACCAAGGCTTCTGGCGGCGGTGACGAGCCAAGCGGTGACGGTTCAGAGATTACGGCTGTATTTGGTGAGTTGGGTATTAGCGGTGACCTGTCAGTTGTTACACTTGCTGATGGTACGAAGTTGACCTTTGCTCAGGGAGGTGGTAAAAATCCGCCTATCTATCATTCCGGCACTTCTATCATTCGTATGTATGCTCAGAATGAGGTAACTATTGATGCTGGTAGTAAAAAGATTTCCAAAGTTGTGTTTGCCTATGATACATACAATGGCACAGCCTATAAGGGCAATGATGAAATGTACGGTCAGGCAGGTAACACCAAGATTACGCCGACAAAGGATGATGCCAACGTTACATTCAGTGGCGTTAACAGTAGCACGCTGAAAGTTGTTAACGACTTTACTTCAAACAGCGGAGGTACACAGTTCCGTATCACTGGTGTTACCATCATCTACGCTAATTAAACTCTTTCCATACATAAGAAAAAGGGCTGCACCATTACGGTTGCAGCCCTTTTTCTTTCAGATAGCTCTTCTGCAATCGTTTACGAAGACATTTACATGTATTGTGCATTGTCTTACGAGTTTTTATTTCCCACCGTGGGAACGGGTCGTTACATGCCGTGTAACGGGTCGTAAGTCGGTATGTAACGGGTCGTAAGTCGGTATGTAACGGGTCGTAGGTATGTAACGGGTCGTAAGTCGGTATGTTTTGCGGAATAATCTTCTATCCTCACTAAAATGCCTGGGATGCCGATGTGAAGGGACTTTCAGCGAGTGAGATATGTCTGTTTAATCTCACTTGAACCTCACTTGAACCTCACTCCGGCTTCAAATGGTCTTGTCTCAGGGCACGGCATCTCCTCCCTGAAGTGTTATGATTGAAAAAAATAATACCCTAAAGTTGCTGTTTTTCCAAAATATTTCTTATCTTTGTAGCTGTTTTTGTACCACTAACCTGAAACTATATGATGAAAAGACTGGTAATATTGATGCTGACGGCTGTCACTACGCTGGGTGTGACGGCTCAGGCTCCGCAAGATTATAAGGAGACGAAAGAGTATCTGACGCTGCGTGACTCCATGTACCACGCCTTCAACGATGCTGACTCGGCACGCTTCTTCACAGCTGTGAAGAACCTGCAGAACTACTTGATGGAGCAGGGCGACCTCCATGCGTATTATACACAACGCTGCAACGAAATTGTGTTCCAACTGAACCGCCAGCACGTATTCGAGGCGTATATGTTAGCAACGAAACTGTCAAGAGAGTTGACTGAACAGAAACTGGACAAGGAGATGTATATGGCTATCAACATGATGGGCCATATATATAGTTATTGTGGTGACAAGGAGAATGCCAAACGTTGTTTCTGGGAGGTGATTCGCCGCATGGAGCAAGAGGGCTACAAGGAGAGTGAGCCGCCTATCTACATGAACCTAGTCAACATCGTGATGGGCGAGAACCCGCAGGAGGCACTGCGACTGATTGACCAGGCTATTGCCATCGCCCGTGAGTCATCGCCCGAACGGGTGTTCGACATTGAAGCACGGCGCACGCTGGCCTATTACATGTTGGACGATATGCCGCGTTTCCTTGATGGCTATAATGCCTATAAGAAGGGTGTGGAGAAAGGTCTTTCGTCTGTGCACGGTCGTAAGCTCGAGGTGTATTATCTGGCTCATCTGGGCCAGATTGACGAGGCTGTGGCGCTGGCTGCGGAAAGTGGTGATGACCCTTACGAGACGCAGGCGGAGCTTTACTCTATGGCAGGTCGTTGGAAGGAAGCTTACGAAGTCCAGAAGTTGGGGGTGGCAGAGACTGATTCTATCTACGGCATGCTGTTGAGCAGTTCCATGCAGGGCATTCAGGACGAGTTGAAATCGTACGAGGCTGAGCGGCAGAGGGACCGCCTCAAGTTCTATGCTGTGCTGACGGGTGCCTTCCTGTTGCTGATGCTTGTAGTGGCACTGGTTTATATTGTCTATACACGCCGCCGCCATCTGCGCGAGATGAGTGAGGCTTATCAGCGTGTGGTGGAGTCGGAGAAGATGAAGACGGAGTTCATTCAGAACGTCAGTCACGAGGTGCGCACGCCGCTAAACATCATTAGTGGCTTTGCACAGGTGATGGCCCACCCTGATAACGACTTGAGTCATGAGGAGCGTAAGCACATTGCCGATACCATGATGCATAACGTTGACCGCATCACTATCATGGTCAATGAGGTCCTGGAGATTTCGCGTGGCGATAGCATCAGCTCCAGCGTGGAGATGGGGCCGGTGAATTGTAATAAGGCGTTGCAGCGCATGATTGGAGAGCTCCATAAGATGGTGAGCTTCTCGGACGAGCGGCTGCGCTTTGACACTCAACTGGAAGACGATTTCACCATCACGTCGAACGAGACACTGCTGCAGCGCGTTATCATCCCGTTGCTTGACAACAGTTTGAAGCATATCCCCTTCAACGGTCTTGTCGTGATGAGGGCCTACTCGACAGACAAGAATCTGGTGGTCACCGTTGAGGACAACGGTCCTGGCATTCCCAAGGAGGAGGCAGAACGTATCTTCGAGCGCTTCGTTAAACTTGATGCGTTCAAGGAAGGACTGGGACTCGGCCTAACGTTCAGTCGTACGATGGCCCGCCGACTGGGCGGTGATGTGCGCCTCGATTTGACTTACGAGAGTCAGGGTGCTCGCTTCGAGGCCACCATTCCTATTGAGAAAACAACTAATACAACGATATGATACGAAAGATTTTCCTTCTGATGTTTGTCGTGCTCGTAAGCATGATAGCACAGGCACGTGACCGTAAGAACATTGATTATGGGTGGCGCTTCATTCTGGCCGATTCTGCCAAGATGGCGAAGCCCGAGTATAATGACAAACATTGGCGCATGGTGAACCTGCCGCACGATTGGGCCATCGAGGGCGACTTCTCTGCCTCGGCTCCCAGCGGAGCAGGCGGCGGTGCGCTACCTGGCGGGGTGGGATGGTACCGTAAACATTTCCGCGTCAAGGAGCCTAAGAAGTACTACCTGGAGTTCGACGGTGTGTATATGAACTCCACCGTTTATGTGAACGGTGAGAAGGTGGGCTTTCGTCCTTATGGCTACAGCTCGTTCGAGTATGACATTACCCGTTACCTGCGCTGTGGCGACAACGTTATCGCCGTGCGAGTGGATAACAGCGACCAGCCAAATTCACGTTGGTACTCAGGCTGTGGCATCTATCGCCACGTATGGCTGACGGAGATGAACACCATCCATGTGAAGCATTGGGGGGTGCATGTAAAGACTGATGCGAAGAAAGGACGCGTCACTGTCGATGTGGATGTGGAAGGAAAAGGCAAGGTAAAGAATACCGTCTTCGACCGAGAAGGCCGTGAGGTGGGCATGAAGGTGAGAAAGCCCCACCTGTGGTCACCCGATGATCCTTATACTTATAAGGTACGCACGCAGGTGCTGGCAAATGGCGAGGTGGTCGATGAGGTTTGGACGACAACAGCCTTCCGCGACTTTAAGTTCGAACCCAAGACAGGCTTCTGGCTCAATGGCAGGAACATGAAGATAAATGGTGTGTGCGAACATCATGACTTCGGCTGTCTGGGCGCTGCACTCAATGAGGATGCGCTACATCGTAAACTGGTGAAGCTGAAGGCGATGGGCTGTAACGCCATCCGCTCCAGTCATAACCCGCCAGCTCCTGAACTGCTGAACATGTGCGACACGATGGGCTTTATTGTTATGGACGAGAGTTTTGACATGTGGCGTCGCCGCAAGACACAGAACGACTATGCCCGCTTCTTCGATGAGTGGCATGAGCGCGACCTTACCGACTTGGTGCTGCGTGACCGTAACCATCCTTGCATCCTGATGTGGTCGATAGGAAACGAAGTACTGGAACAGTGGTCGAGTGCCGATGCCGACACGCTGACGTTAGAGCAGGCAAACCTCATTCTTAATGCCGGACACGATGCATCAACGCTGGCTCGTGAGGGTGAGATGAGTGTGAATACGATGCTGACTGACCATTTGGCCAGTATCGTGCGCCGCTACGACAATACACGTCCCATCACGGCAGGCTGTAATGAACCGTCGCCAGGAAACCACTTGTTCAGAGGAAAGGGCATCGACATCATTGGCTTCAATTATCACCATGAGTGGATTAAGGATGTGCCTAAGAACTTTCCAGGCCGTCCGTTCATCATGACGGAAAGTGTCAGCGCTCTACAGACTACAGGCTTCTACAAGATGCCCAGCGACCAGATAACCAAGGCACCAGAGGAGTGGTGGTTACCCTATACAGACCCCTCGTTTATGTGCTCGTCTTACGACAACATGCACGCCTCGTGGAGCTCTACTCATGAGCAGACCTGGGACGTGGTGAAGCATACTCCCTATGTCGGCGGACAGTTCATATGGACTGGCTTCGACTACATCGGTGAGCCTACTCCCTACGGCTTCCCTGCCCGTAGTTCGTACTTCGGCATCATCGACCTGAGCGGTCAGCCTAAGGACGTCTATTATATGTATCAGAGCGAGTGGACACAAAAGCCCGTGCTGCACCTGTTCCCCCACTGGAACTGGCTTGAAGGTCAGGAGATTGATATGTGGTGCTACTACAACAATGCCGACGAGGTGGAGCTGTTCATCAACGGTAAGAGCCAGGGTGTGAGGAAAAAAGCCAATAGTCACCAGTATCATGTCATGTGGCGTGTAACGTTCGAACCTGGTGAGGTGAAAGCTGTTGCCCGCAAGGACGGACAGGTCGTTGGCATGCAGACCATCCGCACAGCCGGACAGCCAGACCATTTGCGACTGACCTACGACTATCGTGGCAAAAAGACTACATTCGTCCGCGTCGAGGTGGTAGATCGCGACGGCAACCTCTGTCCGTGGGCAGAGAACCAGGTGTTCTTCGAGACGTCAGGTGCCAAGATTATCGGCGTGGATAACGGCAGCCAGTTCAGCATGGAACGTTTTAAGGACAACAAGCGTAAGGCCTTCTTTGGTCGTTGCCTCGTGGTACTTGACGGACGTGGCACGTTGACAGCTAAAGCAATAGGATTACAAAAAGCAACCATTAACTTATGAGAAAGTTTATAATATCCCTGTCTCTTGTATGTTGTGGCTATACCGCAGCACAAGCACAGATTCAGACTAACGCAGGTGTGCAGTACCTGCAATGTATGCCAAAGGACGTGTCAACGGACTTCAGCGACCTGTCGAACACCTATTTCCTGGCCGACTCGCTGGCTTCGTTCGATGTGGCTTCGGCTACAGGTCAGGTTAATTGGAAACGTTATCGTCTGTCACCCCGCCAGGCTTTTAACCTGAATGGTTACTGGCCTGTGCGCATGCAGATGCTCGACTTTCCAGATGCAGCCTACGACAACGACCCTAACCTGTCGCTGAAGATTGACTTCATCAGCGAGCGTTGCGTCCGCATCCGTATGCTGACAACGCCCGTCGCTTCTCAGCGAAAGGATGCTGATAGTCCGATGTTGGCAGGACCAGTAGGCTCCTCGTCGGACTGGCGTTCTGTAAGTAGCGGTAACACTGTTGCTTACAAAACAGCCTATGGTATCTTGGAACTTCAGCGCTATCCCTTCCGCATTGTGCTGAAGGATAAGAACGGACGCATCCTCACCCAGACGCGCCATATCATTGATAACGACTCTACACAGGTAAAGCTGTTGCCATTTAACTTTATCAAGCGTGGAAGCGATAACTCGCGTAGCGTCAATCCTGTCTTTTTGCTATCGCCTAATGAGCGTATCTACGGTTGTGGTGAGTCGTTTACGTCACTGAACAAGGTTGGGCAAAAGGTACACCTCAGTGTCACCGACCCACAAGGCCCTGAGACTGACGGTCAGTACAAGCCTGTGCCATTCTATTTTAGCAATCGTGGCTACGGTATTTTCATGCACACTTCGGCACCAGTCACTGCCGACTTCGGACAAAGCTATATTGGTGCGCAGCGCCTCTTCATGGCTGACGAGCAGATAGACCTTTTTGTGTTCTTTGGTTCACCCAAAGACATTCTTGATGAATACACCAACATCACGGGTAAGAGCCCCATGCTGCCACTGTGGTCATTCGGCACATGGATGAGCCGCATCACCTACTTCTCACAGGAAGAAGGTCTCAACATTGCCCGTCAGTTACGTAAGCATAAGATTCCTTCCGATGTCATTCACTTTGATACGGGTTGGTTCGGTGTTGACTGGCAGTGTGACTATGAGTTTGCCCGTGACCGTTTCCCAGACCCTGTGGGAATGCTGAAGCAGTTGAAGAACGACGGTTTTCATACCTGTTTGTGGCAACTTCCTTATTTTACACCCAAGAATCGTTTCTTCCCAGAAATCATTAAGAATGGACTACACGTGAAGAATGCTGACGGTGGTATGCCCTATGAAGATGCTGTGCTCGACTTCACTAATCCGCAGACGGTAAAGTGGTATCAACAGAAGATTCTCGGATTGTTGAAGCAAGGTGTCTCTACCATCAAGTGTGACTTTGGCGAAGCTGCACCTTACAACGGCTTCTATTATAACAGACGTGGTGGGCTTTACGAGCATAACCTCTATCCCTTGCGTTATAATAAAGCACTTTGGGAGGCTGTCGAACAGCAATATCCAGGCGAGGGCATCATCTGGGCACGAAGTGCCTGGGCAGGCTCTCAGCGCTATGCCCTGCACTGGGGTGGGGATGCTGCTACCAATAATATCGGTATGCTGGGTGACCTGCGTGGCGGACTCTCGTTCGGCTTGAGTGGTTTCTCCTTCTGGAGTCACGACATGGGTGGCTTTGTGACGGCTTCGCCTGAGGATATCTATCGACGATGGCTGCCCTTCGGTTTCCTGAGCAGTCATACCCGTGCTCACGGTGCACCGCCTACAGAACCTTGGCTCATCAGCGAATCGTTCACCAAGGCCTTCCGTGATTGTGCCGAGATGAAGTACCGCCTCATGCCTTATGTTTATGCCCAGGCTAAGGACTGCACGCTGCGTGGCCTGCCGATGGTACGTGCCTTGTTGGTGGAGTTCCCTGAAGACCCAGGCGCATGGCTTGTTGAAGATGAGTATATGTTTGGCTCGCAGATGCTAGTGGCACCTCTCATGGAGAGTGGTAACAGTCGTAGTGTTTATCTGCCGTCGGGATGCAAATGGATAGATTACCAGACAGGCAAGGTGTATGATAGCGGATGGCAGACTATTAGTGTAGGTAAGATACCTGCTGTTATCCTGGTACGTGACGGCTCCATCATTCCTCATGCTCCGTTAGCACAACGCACGGACCAGATAGATTGGAATAAGATTGAACTGCGTGAATATAAAGCTGCAGCCACGAAGTGCACTGGCTTGCTTTTCAAACCTGGCGATACGGAGTTGACTATTATCAATAAATAGACACGAAAATGAACAGAAGCAGTGTTTTTTCTTTTTGTCTGTCAGCCTTCATGTTTGTTGCTGTTGGCTGTTCGAACCTGCCAGAGGCAGCTACCATAGACTTGGAACACTATGAGCCGGTGGGAAAGTTCGTGCCGGCATACGAGGCACTAACCAACCGTACGGATCTGGCAACGAATAAGGATTACGATATTGAGCAGACGGTGCGTGTGCTTAATGCTTTGGAGATTGCACAAGCTAACAGTAAGAACTTTAACGAGTTCCTCGAATACATGGCCAAGCAGGACTATACGGGTGTGGCTCCTGATGTGCTGGAAGCTAAGCAGAAACTGTTACCCATCCTGCAGTATATGTATAAGTTGCAGGGACAGGACAAGGAGCTGAACGACCTGTGGATGTTGGCACGTTCGGCTGCCAAAGGCGCGGCATCGGCAGATGATCCGTTCCGTTTGGCTGGAGCTGTATTGGGTAATCCATTGGCTATTCTCGATATCATGCATACTGACGATGCCTCAAAGGCTACAGACGCTGCCTTTGAACAGTACGAGAAGGACAAGGAACTGAAGGCGAACATGAAGCGTGACATAGAGAAGTTACGCGGTTCATACCTGCAGTACTTGACCGATTATGCACCGATATACCATAAGTACATGAAGGAGTATGATGCGCTTTGCGTGCAGAAGGATAAGGCCTATTTGGATCTTTATGGTGGAAGGGTGAACGATGCCCTGGGTCACACGCGACAGATACTCAGCAAGTATCCGCATAATTCGGAGGCTATGCTGTTGCAGAGCATGGCGCTGATTATGAAGGCTCCGGCAGGTGCTGTTATAGCTTCTACAGACTCGACAGCCACCTTAGACTCTGTAACTACTATAGAAAACACAAGCACCATAACACCTATGAGGCTGGCACCGCAGTCCTCTATGGCGGAGGCTTCTGCCACGTTGGACTACTATATGCAGGAGTTTCCAGGTAAGACGGCTCCTGCGTTGTTGCTGAAGGGACTGATGGAACAGAAGATGGGACATGAGCAGGCTGCTATGTCATATTTTGACCAGGCATCGATAGAATATCCGCGACAGGCTGCTCAACTGACGGACATGTTGGATTCCTATCGCACGCGTACTTATTTGAACAAGACACCAGAAGGACAATTCCTGCAGCGCCTGTACTCCTCGACAATGGAGGGGTATGGCATGTTCAGCCCCAATCTGTTGAAAGCCAAGCACTACGCAGACCAGGGAAAGACGGATGAGGCCAGACAGGAAATATTCAATCACTTCTTCCGTCGCGGCAATCAAGGAATTTATTCCGCCCTGCTTAGTGATATGCAGTTCTGCGAAGAACATCTGTACGGACCGTTTAAACAATTGCTTATCGAACATTCGTACATCGACGTGGAGGTGGAACCGGTGAGTGAGTGGCTGTTCTGGAAAAGTGACGACCTGCTGAATGTGAAGATCAACAACCGTAGCGACATGGATCTGGAGAACGTTCGTGTGTTCCTCTGTATCCACTACACCGATATGTACAAGGATGAGTATGATGTGGTGAAGGTTCCGCGCACGGCAAATGTCATCCATAAGCATTCGACGGCAGATCTTGATACTGTACGTATCACCTATCTTGGTAAGAAGTATGATGACATTACTCGCATACGTGCTATCGCCGTCACTGATGACCGTATATGCTGGGTAGATGACGTGGATTACAAACAGTCGCGTGTGATGGATTTTCTGCGTGGAGGACGCTCACAGAACGAACAACTGCAACAGGCCCGCGAGGAATACCTGAGCAACTATTCCCTCGAACCTGCCAAACTGCGTCAGACGCTCATGGAGGGTGTTACGGTATTGCCGCCAGAGGAGAATCCTGCAGAGGAGAAAAACTGGTGGGACACGTTCTGCGGATGGTTTACGTTCCCTGACAACGACCTGAAAATCGAACTGCCACGTGTGTTGACGATGCTCGACCCCGTATTCTCGTTGCGTGCTATTGATGGCGAGGATGCTCTTGTGCCAAAAGAAAATTACTTGGGCGGAACAGCTATTCACCTTGTATTCGACTATGTGCCAGCATACGAGGAGAAACTGCCGCTTTACATCTATAGCGACTTTGTGAGTTTCCGTGTAAACATATTGTATAAAGGTAAGGATTCCGTTGTGGAGCAAGTGGAGATTATACGTTGAGCATTATTTGCTGACCTCCAATGAACTGCGTTTGTCTCGGCGGTATGAACGGTAATCGTCAAGAGGAATTTCAACGTCAGGTTCTGTTAGTTCACCATCGTGTGGTAAACAGAACTGCTGGTAGCGGATGTTGAGGCCCCTGTCTATCCACATCTGCTCGTAATAGGTGCGGATATTTAGGAGTTGAGAGTTGAGTGTTGAGAGTTGAGTGTGGTAGAGATCCTCTGTACGTTCCAGTAGTGGCAAGCGGTTCTTATCGACCACATGGCTGGTGTAGGTGAAGAGAAAATTGGAATCAGTCTTCAAGTGTATGATGCCACCGTCAATGAGGAATCGGCGGTAGCGCTCCATAAAGTAAGTAGAGGTGAGGCGCTTGCGTGGGTTCTTCATCTGAGGGTCACTGAAGGTAAGCCAGATCTCGTGTACCTCGTCAGCTACAAAGAACTTGTCGATAATCTCAATATTGGTACGCAAGAAGGCCACATTCTTCATGCCTGTGCGGACTGCCTCTGTGGCTCCTGTCCACATGCGGGACCCCTTGATATCGACACCGATGAAGTTCATGTTGGGGAACATACGCGCTAAACCGACAGTATATTCGCCTTTGCCACAGCCTAACTCCAGTACAATAGGATTCTGATTGTGGAAATATTCCTCGTGCCATTTGCCTTGTAGTGGAAACGAAGCGTGTTCCAGCGACCCGTAGGGGTACTGGAACACGTTATCATATGTCGCCATGTCGGCGAACTTTGCCAGTTTGCCTTTGCTCATTATTCAATCACTACTGTAGTCCAGCCGTGCTTATCCTCAATCTCGCCATATTGGATGCCACGCAGTGTGTCAAAGAGTTTTTTCGACATAGGACCTGGTTTCTCACCAAATGAGTAGCGCTTACCGGTGTCGAGGTCATCAATATAGGAGATAGGACTGATGACAGCGGCTGTTCCGCAGGCACCTGCCTCTTCGAAGGTTTCGAGTTCCTCTTCGGGAATGGGACGACGCTCCACTTTCATGCCCAAGTCCTCAGCTACCTGCATCAGACTCTTGTTTGTGATGGAGGGCAAGATGCTCGTAGATTTCGGTGTAACATAGGTGTTGTCCTTGATACCAAAGAAATTGGCAGCACCACACTCGTCCATGTATTTCTTCTCTTTTGCGTCCAGATAGAACTCACAAGCATAACCCTTCTCGTGTGCCAGGTTGTTAGCAAAGAGTGAGGCTGCGTAGTTTCCGCCTACCTTATATTTACCCGTGCCGAGAGGAGCAGAACGGTCGTAGTCACGGATGATGACGTAGGGGTTGGCAGCAAAGCCTCCCTTGAAGTATGGACCTACAGGGGTGACAAAGATGAGGAAGCAATACTCCTTGGCAGGATGTACGCCAACCTGTGCCGAAGTACCGATGAGCAACGGACGGATATAGAGCGTAGCGCCACTCTCATAGGTGGGAATCCACTCTTGGTTGAGGCGAACCACTTTCTTCACCATTTCCGTGAATAGTTCGGTTGAAACTTCAGGCATCATAATACCACGACAGGTTGATTGCAAACGTGCAGCATTTTCGTCAACACGGAAGATACGAACCTTGCCGTCAGGGCAGCGATAGGCCTTCAAACCCTCGAAAGCTTCCTGCCCATAGTGCAGACAGGTAGCTGCCATATGCAGTTTCAGATATTCATCGGAGCATACTTCTATTTCGCCCCACTTTCCGTCGCGGTAGTAGCAGCGGACGTTGTAGTCGGTCTTCATGTAACCGAACGACAGGTTTCCCCAGTCTAAATTCTTCATAATGTCTATGTTTTGATGTTGTCAGTTGTCTATTTGCCCGCAAAAGTAATTAAAATATTGATTTTACGCAACATTTTCTTATGAAAAATTATATTTCCCTTTTCTTTTCTTGCTTGTTTGTAGTAAAACGCTTACCTTTGCACCAGTTTTTTTAACATTAACAAACAAAAATAAAGACAAATGAAAAAGTTGTTATTAATGGCATTGATGGCTGTTTGTTTGACAGTTAATGCACAGGAAAAGAGGGACATTACGCTGAAGGATGGCGAAAATGATGACTGGACCATGCATATCGGTATAGGTGTTAACCTTGTAACGGGCGTTTCTGACGGTTATGAGTTTGCTCCATTTAAGTCTTGGGACATCCAATGGACGGTAGTACAATACAACTATACTCCGAAGAATGCCAAGCAGACATACTCCATCGGCCTGGGACTGAACTGGCGTAACTACGGTCTAAAGGATAACGGAACGTCGTTTGAGAAGGTCGGTGATGTGGTTGGCCTGGGTGCATTCCCCAACAATGCCGGTTCAAGATACTCAAGTGTCCAGACGCTGGCTATCAACGTTCCCCTGCTCTTCACGCAGAAGGTCAGCAAAGACGTTAGCTTCACGGTTGGTCCGATTGTCAACTTCAATGTCGGTGGATGGGTAAAGAGAAACTACGAGATAGGTGATAACGATTATGACATCTCTACTTGTAAGATTGGTCAGGCTCCTGTGACGGTTAGTGCCTTCGGTATGGTTGATATCGACGGCTTCGGTATCTTCTGCAAGTATTCTCCGATGAAGGTGTTCAAGAAGGATCGTGGACCTGAGTTCAACTCATTTACTCTTGGTTTCTATTTCTAAGATACAGGAGGCTGGCCAATAGCCAACAGTTCTTGTTCGGTCTTGGTTAACTTGTCCTGACAGAAAGTGATAAGTCGCTGTGCAGTTTTCAACTGTGCAGCGATTTCGTCTATATTGCACTCACCTCCTTCTAACTTGTGTACAATGGTTTCCAACTGGGCAAGTGCTTCTTCGTATTTTTTGTTTTCGTTCATTTGACAATGGATTTAAAGGTTCCTTTTTCTATTCTTGTTTCTATTTCGTCACCAGGATGAAGCTGGGAAGGATCACGCACGACACGGCCGTTCAGCAGTGTGATACTGTAACCTCGACGGAGCAATAAAACTGGGTCGTAGCCTTGTAACTGTATGGCGATGTTCTCAAGGCGATGCTTCTGTGTGGTAAGACGTCGTTCTATAGCCACGGGCAATCGGTTTTGCAGCAGTTCTATGCGGTGACGTGAATCGTTGATGATATGTAAAGCAAGGGTGGGGATGCGCTGACAGGCATCTGTTATGCGGTCGGCAACACGTTTTAGGTGGTCAATGAGCAGAGCGGCGGCAGCAGTAGGAGTTTTTACATGTTGGTGGGCCACCATGTCAAGAATACTCTCGTCGCGGTCGTGCCCAATACCTGTGATGATTGGTAATGGGAATTGTGCAACGTTTTCTGCTAAAGCAAGCGTGTCGAAGCCGCTGAGGTCACTGGTAGCTCCACCGCCTCGAATGATGATAACGACATCAAACAGGCCAATCTGACTGTAGATATTATTCAGTGCTGCGATGATGCTCTGCTCGACAGATTCACCCTGCATGGTAGCAGGGAAGAGGGTGACTTCGAAGCGAAAACCGTATTCGTTTTCTTCGAGTTGACGACAGAAATCACCATAGCCGGCAGCGGTTGAGGCACTGATGACTGCAATGCGTTTTGCAAAAAGAGTCAGTTGAAGTTCACGTTGCAGATCGAACACACCTTCCTGCTTTAGCTGGACAATGATTTGCTGTCGTCGGCGTGCTAAATCGCCTAATGTGTAGGTTGGGTCAATGTCAGTAACAATCCACGAGAACCCGTAGGCCTCGTGGAATTGTGCATAAACCTTTAGCAAAACCTTCATGCCAGCGTGAAGTGTCTGACCTGTCTCACGCTCGAAGTGGGGACGTACCATCATCCATGTAGTTTTCCAGCATTTGGCTGAGGCACGGGCTATGGGGGTGTTGCTGTCTTCCTCTTTCTGCACTAGCTCCATGTAGCAATGACCACGATTTTCTCGACACTCGGCCAGTTCCGCTTGTACCCAGTATTCGTCAGTCATTTCCATTTCGATGGCATCACGTACCATCGAATTGAGTTCATGCAGTGTAAATGCTTTCATCCGTTAGCGGGTGAGGTTGTTGATGTAGGCATGCCAGAAGTTGGGCAAGCCATAGCCATAGACATTGTCAGGGGCGTCATAACGGTCACTGCACTGGCGGACTATTTCAATAAGTTCACGGGCAGTGAGGTGGGGTAGGGCCTGCCACAAGCAAGCTACCATGCCACATGCTGTCGGTGAAGAGAAAGAAGTTCCGTTGGCACGGATAATTTCACCTTCTCCATACATAAGATATGATGGATTGCCAATAGCCATAATGTCGGGCTTCACACGTCCGTCCTGTGAAGGGCCAAGGCTGCTAAAGTTAGCATTGGTGAGTTTGCGGTTTAGTGCTCCGACAGTTATGACATTATCTGCATCGGCAGGTGGGGTAATCTTCTTCCAAGGTTCGTCTCCGGAGTTTCCTGCGCTGCATACAAGTACAATACCCTTGTCGGCAAGCATGGAGGCTGCTCGTGAGATATGTGCCGTATGGCCGTCAAGATCACGGTACTTATGGCTGGTTATAACGTCATCGAAGTTATTGTAGCCAAGTGAGGTGTTAATGACATCGACGCCTACGGAGTCTGCAAATTCAGCAGCCATCACCCAATAATCTTCCTCTACTTCCTGTTCAGTACGTCCGTCTTCACTGCGAAGCAACCAGAAGCTGGCCTCAGGGGCGGTGCCGATGAAATAATGGGGCTCGTTCAGTCCCATGCATGATAGTACACCTGTTCCGTGGCTGGTGTCAACATAGATGTTAGGACGAGGCTCTGCTACGAAGTCACGGATACCGAGTATATTTATTTTTTGGATGCTGGGGATGGAGTCGGCGTTGCAGAAACCACCATCAATGACAGCGATTGTCATACCTTGACCGCGGAATCCTTCAGCATGAAGGCTGTCACCTCCCATGACATGAATCTGATGGAACCCCTTTCCATAGATGTTTTCTGTACTGTCTTTGGAAGGGAAGGTGGTGGCAAATTCCTTGCGTGTGGGCATCTTCTCTTCGTTTTTTGGTGAGGTCCATACACGGTGAGCTCGTGATACAAATTCTAATGCAACAAGACGGTCAATGACCGTGGTGTCGTTAATCTTGACAACAACAGTGTTAAGCCATCGGCTGGTGCCTACTACCTGTGCCTGTTTTGCAATTTTTTTGACATATTTGGGGCTGACGGGGAGGTCGGTAGAATCTATAGCAAGCAATTGTTTGGCACGGCGGTTAAGCGCTTTTGGCGAGAGAAACTTCTCTGGCTTGTTAATACTGGCTGTTCCATTCTTATCTGTCAAATAGAGACGATAGATGTAAGACTTTTGCACAGGCTGTGGAGCCTCTGTGGTTTCTGTTTGTGCATGTGCTGCTTGCAAGGTTATGGCGAGCAAAGCAGCGATAATGATGTTACGTTTCATATGATATCTTTTTGTTTTTTATTCATTTGAGTGCAAAGGTAGAAAATATTTTGTAAATTATAATTCATATTTCATAATTATTTTCTACCTTTGCACATTATTTACAACTATGGACAATAAACAGGCGACTCTTGAACTCGGACAGAAACCTGTGGGACAACTGCTGGTGCAGTATGCCCTTCCTGCTATCGTGGCGATGACGGCTTCGAGCCTATACAATATTATTGACCGTGCTATGATTGGACAAGTGGTTGGACCAGAGGCAATTGCCGGTCTTGGTATCACGTTTCCTTTTATGAATCTGAGTGCGGCATTCGGAGCTGCGGTCGGTGTGGGTGCTTCAACCTGTATCAGTGTCAAGCTGGGCCAGCGTGATTACCAAATGGCAGAACATCTGTTGGGTAATACTGTTACATTGAACCTCATCATCGGTTTCCTGTTTATGGTGGTTAGTCTGGTTTTCCTTGATCCTATTCTTCTTTTCTTTGGAGCTAGTGATGTGACGCTACCGTATGCACGAGAGTTTATGACCATTATCTTATTGGGCAATATGGTGACGCATATGTATTTTGGAATGAATGCCGTGCTCAGAGCTGCAGGTAAACCTCGTCACGCGATGTATGCCACCTTGTTTACTGTAGCTTGTAATATTATACTGGCAGTCGCTTTTGTATGGTGGTTCCGTTGGGGCATACGGGGCGCGGCCTTAGCAACAATTACTAGTCAGACGTTGGCATTGTGCTGGCAGATGTGGCTTTTCTCAGATAAAAAGGAACTGCTTCACCTGAAACGTGGTATCTACAAACTGAAAGCCGACTTGGTACGTAACGTCATAGCCATTGGTATCTCACCTTTCTTAATGAACGCAACATCGTGCGTCATTGTAATTTTTATGAATAACCAGTTTGTGCGTTATGGAGGAGACATGGCTGTGGGTGCATATAGCATTGCCAATAGCGTTGTCATGTTTTTCTTCATGTTTGTCATGGGCATGAATCAGGGCATGCAACCCATCGTGGGATATAATTATGGCGCAGAGAAGTATGACCGTATGTTGCGCTGCCTATGGTTAACCATTGCTGCTGCAACAGCGGTTCTACTGGTTGGATGGACGCTGTCGATGCTTTTCCCTCAGCAGATAGCACGTATTTTTACTACTGATCCTACGTTGCTTAAATTGTCTGCTCGCGGTATAAGGATTGATATGTTGGTCTTTTTTGTTGTGGGATCACAAGCGGTAATTACCAACTTTTTCCAGTGTATTGGTAAGGTGAAGGTCAGCATCTTCCTGTCGCTTTCGAGACAACTCTTTATGTTGCTACCGATGGCCTATGTCTTTCCAATCTTTTGGAATCTTGACGGTGTATGGTATGCAATGCCTGCTAGTGACTTTGGCTCATTCTCTATGACGATTCCCTTACTTTGGTGGTACATTAAAAAACTAAAGACTCATGAACAATAAAATCATTATTTGTATTGGACGACAACTTGGAAGTGGCGGACATGACATAGGTCGGATGCTTGCCCTTGACTTTCAGGCTAAGTATTATGATCGTGAGTTACTGAATCTTGCTGCAAAGGAAAGCGGACTCAGTGAGAAGTTTCTCGCGCAAAACGATGAACGCAAAGGGTTCTTTAAATCACTTCTTAACATTCAGGCAACACATATAAGCAGTAGTTCATACAAACCAAATTTCTCGCAGGAGAGTTTGTTCCAGTTCCAGAGTGACGCCATGATGAAGGCTGCCGATGAGGGCTCGTGTGTCTTTGTTGGTCGCTGTGCTGAATATATATTGCGTAATAAGCCAAACTTGGTTAGCATTTTTATTACGGCTCCTTTGGATTTTCGTATTCATCAGGTAATGAATAAGGAAGGTGTTGACCGCATTGTAGCTCAGAAGAAGATAGAGCATGGCGAGAGTCAGCGTGCTGCCTACTATAATTATTATACAGGCAAGAAATGGGGACATGCCACCAGCTATGACCTTTGTATTGATTCCTCTATCTTAGGTCTTCCTGCTACAGAGAAGTTTATTGCTGAGTTTATCCGAAAGAAGTTCAATTTATGAAGAAAATAGGCATTATCAGTGATACGCATAGCTACTGGGATGATAAGTATCTGCACTACTTTGAACCCTGCGACGAGATTTGGCATGCAGGTGATATTTGTTCAACGGATTTGGCAGAACGATTGGCTGATTTTCGCCCCTTACGGGCTGTGTGTGGAAACTGTGATGGTGGTCAACTTAGGCTGATGTATCCCGAGGTGCTTCGTTTTAAGTGTGAGGATGTGGATGTATTGATGAAGCATATTGGTGGTTATCCGGGTAATTATGATCGTTCCATAGTTTCGCAGATTTATGCTTCGCCCCCCCAGCTATTTATCAGCGGTCATTCTCATATCTTAAAGGTGAAATTTGACAAAACACTTAATATGCTTCATATTAATCCAGGTGCAGCAGGGCTACAAGGCTGGCATAAGGAACGTACAATAGTAAGATTGACCATCGAAGGCAATAAATTCACCGATTGTGAAGTTATAACATTAGGAAATAATCATTTTAAAGAATAAATGCGTATGAAACGTACTATCGTCATCACTGGCGGCGCCGGATTCATTGGAAGTCATGTGGTACGCCTGTTTGTGAACAAGTATCCGGATTATCACATCATCAATCTCGATAAACTGACGTATGCGGGTAATCTTGCTAACCTCAAGGATGTTGAGGATAAGCCCAATTATGAGTTTGTAAAGATGGATATCTGTGATTTTGATGCCTTCTATCAGCTAATGCAAGAGAAAAAGGTGGATGGCATTATCCATCTTGCTGCAGAAAGTCATGTTGATCGTAGTATCAAGGATCCTTTTACTTTTGCCAAGACCAACGTCATGGGTACACTGTCATTATTACAGGCGGCTAAACTCTATTGGGAGAGCCTGCCTGAACGCTACGAAGGGAAGCGTTTTTATCATATCTCTACTGACGAGGTGTATGGCGCATTGGAACTGACGCATCCCGAAGGTATAGAGCCTCCGTTTACCACGACAGCCTCCTCTGCAGAACATCACTTGGCATACGGTGACAAATTCTTCCTTGAAACCACGAAGTATAATCCGCATTCACCTTATAGTGCAGCAAAGGCGTCGAGCGACCATTTCGTCCGTGCCTATCATGATACTTACGGTATGCCTGTCATCGTGACGAACTGTTCGAACAACTACGGCCCATACCAGTTCCCAGAGAAACTGATACCACTATTCATCAATAACATTCGCCATCGTAAGCCGTTACCTGTCTATGGTAAGGGTGAGAATGTGCGTGACTGGCTCTTTGTTGAGGACCATGCCCGAGCTATCGATCTCATTTTCCATCAGGGATTGATAGCCGAAACCTATAACATCGGTGGCTTCAATGAGTGGAAAAATATCGATATTATTCGCGTACTTATTAATACTGTTGACCGCTTGCTTGGTCGAAAAGAGGGCGAGGATATGGATCTCATTACTTTCGTGACTGACCGTGCTGGTCACGACCTACGTTATGCTATTGATTCTTCGAAACTTCAGCGCGAACTCGGTTGGGAACCCTCGCTACAGTTTGAGGAAGGTATTGAAAAAACCGTTCGTTGGTATCTTGATAATCAAGAGTGGCTCGACAATGTAACAAGTGGTGACTACCAGAAGTATTACGATAACATGTATAAAGACAGATGAAGAAAATATTGCTATTAGGCTCAGGCGAACTGGGCAAAGAGTTTGTGATTGCCGCCATGCGTGCCGGGCAGTATGTCATTGCCTGTGACCGATATGATAATGCTCCTGCCATGCAGGTGGCCGATGAACGTGAGGTGTTTTCAATGTTGGATGGTGATGCCCTTGAAGCTGTTGTGAAGAAGCATCAGCCCGATATTATTGTACCTGAGATTGAGGCCATTCGCACAGAACGTCTATTTAAGTTCGAAGAACAAGGCATTCAGGTGGTTCCCTCTGCTCGCGCTGTTAACTATACTATGAACCGCCGTGCCATTCGTGACCTTGCATCTAAGGAGCTTGGCCTGCGCACGGCTAGGTATTTTTATGCCAAGACTTTTGGTGAATTCAAACGGGCTGCAGACGAGATAGGTTTTCCTTGTGTCGTAAAACCGCTGATGTCGTCTTCTGGTCATGGACAGAGTTATGTTCATAATAATGATGAATTAAAGCAGGCGTTCCGTGAGGCAATGGAGGAAGGTCGTGGAGACGTGAAAGAAGTCATTATTGAAGAATTTATTGATTTTGAATCAGAATTCACATTGCTTACGGTGACTCAGAAGAATGGCCCTACGCTGTTCTGCCCTCCTATTGGTCATGTTCAAAAAGGAGGTGACTATCGTGAGTCGTGGCAACCCTATAAGATCAGTGATGAAGCCTTGAAGAATGCGCAGCATATGGCAGACCAGGTTACCAAAGCATTGACGGGTGCTGGCATATGGGGAGTTGAGTTTTTCTTGACTCGCCAAGGTGAGGTGATCTTTAGCGAGTTGTCACCCCGTCCTCACGATACTGGTATGGTTACGTTAGGTCACACCACAAATCTCTCGGAATTTGAGCTTCATTTTCGTGCAGTAATGGGACTGCCCATTCCTGCAATTCACTTGGAACACTCTGGAGCCTCGGCTGTCATTCTGTCACCGAAGGCAGTTTCAGTGCCAGTCAATCGCTCCCTCCTGGACTATAATCTTGAGGAGGCATTGAAGGAAGACCGTACGCGTATTCGTATCTTTGGCAAGCCTGAAGCACACAAGGGACGCCGTATGGGTGTCGTGCTTTGCTATGGTGAAGTCGGTGACGATGTTGAAGCTCTTCGTGATAAGGCAAAACGTCTAGCAAAGACTGTATTAGGAACAGAGCCATATATGCAGAAATGATAGGAAAACTAATAGATCTCCCCAAAATTGCAGATCCGCGTGGCAATTTAACAGTTGCGGAGGGTGGGGGCTTGGTGCCCTTTAACATTAAGCGTGCATATTGGGTATATGATGTTCCAGAAGGTGAGAGCCGTGGTGGTCATGCTCACAAGAAACTTAAACAGTTCGTGATTGCATTGAGTGGTTCGTTTGATGTTACACTTGATGATGGAACAAAGAAACAAACATATCATCTTAATCATCCTTATCAGGGATTATTAATTGATACGGGAATCTGGCGTACGCTTGACGACTTCTCTTCTGGCGCGGTGTGTTTGGTCTTGGCTTCTGAACATTTCGAAGAAGATGATTATATTTACGATTATGATGAATTCTTGAAATATGTTAGATGTTTGAAATAATACGTTATACATCTGATAGAGCTGACGAATGGAATCAGTTTGTTTCTCAGTCGAAGAACGGCACGTTCCTTTTCGATAGAAACTATATGGACTACCATGCTGACCGTTTTAATGATAGTTCGTTTATGTTTTATCGTGATGGTCTTTTACTGGCTGTGCTACCAGCACATATCGATGGTAATACGCTCTGCTCCCATCGTGGGCTAACATATGGTGGACTTCTAATGAGTAGTAAACTGACCATTGCCAAAACGATGACTCTTTTCCGTGAGCTTAATCACCGTCTGGCTGCTGAGGGTGTGAATCATGTAGTCTATAAGGCAATACCTTGGATTTATCATAATATCGCAGCGGAAGAAGACCTCTATGCTCTCTATCACGAATGTCGGGCAACCATTACCGCACGCGACTACTCTACTTGTATCTTTCTTGCTGCAGGGCTACGTTGGGAGCGTATCAGACGTCGTGGCGTACAGCGGGCTTTGCAGGCTGGTGTATGCATTAGAATCAGTGATGATTATAGTGACTTTTGGCATGTGCTGACCGATAATCTTACTTCCAAATATGGTGTCAGACCCGTACACACCTTAGATGAGATTCGCCTGCTTCACAACCGTTTTCCGCACAATATAGTGCTATACCAGGCGGAGTACGAAGGTCGTGTCGTGGGTGGTGTCGTACTATACGTTACTCAACAGGTGGTTCATGCACAATATAGTTCTGCGACGCCTGAAGGAAAACAATTAGGCGCCATTGACATGATATACGATCGTATCATTCACGAAGATTATACTGACTATCCCTATTTTGACTTTGGACGTTCAACAGAAAATGCTGATGGTAGTGGGCTCAATACCTCACTCGTTTTCCAAAAGGAAGGATTTGGGGCACGTGGACTTTGTTATGACATCTATGAATACGATTTATGAACATGGCATATGGACAAGAAGATAAAGTATTTGGACCTGAAAGCTATTAACGAACCCTATGTGCACGCTGCTGACAAGGTGTTACAGAGTGGCTGGTATTTGAAGGGCGACTGTACGTGCGACTTTGAGTCTGCTTACGCAGAATATATTGGCACAAAATACTGTATCGGCTGTGGCAATGGTCTCGATGCGTTGACATTGATATTCAGAGCATATATCGAAATGGGCGTGATGCAGGAGGGAGATGAGGTCATCGTTCCAGCCAACACGTATATCGCCTCCATTCTCGCCGTCACGGAGAACCTTCTCAAACCTGTGCTCGTTGAGCCAGACTTTAATACGCTCCAAATAGATGACACGCTCATCGAACAGGCGATTACCCCTCGCACTCGTGCCATTATGATTGTTCATCTCTATGGTCGCTGTGCCTATACGGAAAGGATAGGGGATATCTGCCACCGTCATCATCTCAAATTGGTAGAGGACAACGCGCAGGCACATGGTTGTAATTATCAATTCTCAATTCTCAATTCTCAAGTAAGGAAGACCGGCTCGTTGGGCGATGCAGCTGGTCATAGCTTTTATCCTACCAAAAACCTTGGTGCCTTTGGCGATGCCGGCGCTGTTACTACTGATGATGCTGAGTTGGCTGAGGTCGTCAGAGCTTTAGGCAATTATGGCTCAGCAAAGAAATACATCTTTGACTACCTCGGTCGTAACAGCCGTATTGATGACATTCAGGCCGCTATCCTCCTCGCTAAGCTTTCCCGTCTTGATGCCGATAACCAGCGTCGCAAGGAGATTGCCGCCCGCTATGAAAGTGAGATTTCTAATCCTTTAGTGAGAATAACACTCTCCGACCGCGCCTCGGTTTATCATATTTTCCCCGTTTTCAGTCCCCGTCGCGACGAATTGCATCGCTATTTAACTGATAATGGTGTTGATACACAGATACACTATCCCGTTCCTCCACATAAGCAGAAGTGCTATAAGGAGTTGAACGCCCTTTCGCTGCCTGTCACGGAAAGAATCCATCGTGAAGAGCTCTCCATACCCTGTCATCAGGCTATGGCTGACGAGGACACGACCCGAGTCATTTCCCTTCTCAATGCTTTTGAGTAGATTCATTCGCAAAAGTAGTGAAAGCCGAGCGAAGAACAAAATAAATTCGAATATATTTTTTGAAGAAGACAACATCCTCGTCATTCTGGCTTATGCTTGACGTAATAATGGAGGAGATACCAGAGGCAGGCGATGATGACGTAGAGCAGCGTGACCTGGAGAACGGTGGGGCGTAGGCCGTCGATGCTGGCAAGAGGCAGCGAGGCTATCCAAGAGGTCCAGCTGTTGAGCCACGATGCGAGTGTGGCGGGCAGGATGATGACTACGGATTGTGCTGCCGGCCAGAAGCTGAGCAGCAGCGTGAGGAGCATGGTGTAGAGAATGAGTGTGGCCAGTGGGATGGCAAGGTAGTTGGCCAAGAGGAACCACACGGAGAAACGTCCGAAGTAGAAGGCCACAAGCGGTGCGGTACCTAACTGGGCGGCAACGGTGACGGCAGTGGTCTTCCACAAGGGCGACAGCCAGAAGGGAAGGGCGAACAGGCTGTTGAGCAGCGGCGTGAACAGCAGGATGGCCAAGACGGCCGAGAAGGAGAGCTGGAAGCCGACGTCGAACAGCGCGTAGGGGTTGCTGATGAGCATGACGATGGCTGTCAACGCTAGGGTGTTGACGGGTGTCTTGCTGCGATTGAGCAGCGACACGAAGGCATAGACGGTTATCATGACAGCGGCACGGACCACGCTCGACGGCATTCCCACCAACAGCACAAAGCCCCAGATGGACGACACGATGAGCAACTGGTTGACCAGTTGCCAGCGACGACTACGGAACAGGAACGATAGGAGCATGTAGATGATGCCGAGATGCAGGCCGCTGAGCGCCAACAGGTGTGAGGTGCCGGCAACAGAAAACTGCTCCTTCTGCTCACGGCTGACGGCGCTTTTGTCACCCAGCGTCATAGCAGCCAGAATGGAGTAGTCGTCGCGTTCGCTGATGTTGGGGCTGAGCTGTGCAAGCAGTTGGCGACGCAGTCCCATGAAGTACAGTCGCAGGCGTTGCAGACGGCCAATGTCCGTCAGGGAGATGCTCTCACGTTGCCAGCGGTTGCGCCAGACGAAGGTTTCACCTACGTAGCCGTGCGTCTCCAGCCACGTGCGGTAGCTGCCCTGTGCCGACAGGGGCTTGATGGCTGAGAAGACCACGAGACCGTCGCCCACATGAAGCTGCCGACTGCGCTGGTCGTGCATCAGACGAAGCTGGATCTTCTGGCCTGTGGTAGCAAGCAGGGCGTCCATGCTGAGTGTCTTGCCGCGTTCGACTGGTTCGGAGCTGACAACAAGGGCGTAGTTATGTTCCTCTGAAGGCCACTCCACTTCTAATTGGCCTTTCTGATGCAGGCAGAGCAACGCGCCCAACGATACGCAGCACAGACTAATGAGGAGGCTTTGCAGCCAACTCCATCTTCTGCATAAAAAGGTCAGAAAAAGCGTTAGCAGCAACGCCCCCAGCGCATAGCCGACAGGACAAGATACGAAACGTCCTGCCACAATGCCGATGATGAGACAGATGGCAGGAAGGAGTAGGGGTGCTATGATGGGCTTAATCTTCAATTGTCAATGTTCAATTCTTTCAAAAGGAAAGCAGGCGTGTAGCCCTTCTTGCTACGTGCCACCTCTTCAGGGGTGCCTGTTGACAAAATCTGTCCACCGCCACGTCCGCCTTCCAGTCCCATGTCGATGATATGGTCTGCCTGACGGATGACGTCGAGGTTATGCTCAATGACAATGACGGTGTTGCCGCGACTGACCAAGCGTTGCAGCACTTCCATCAGGATGCGGATATCTTCGAAGTGCAGACCCGTGGTAGGCTCGTCGAGGATGTAGAGCGTTTTGCCCGTGTCCTTTTTCGACAGTTCGGCAGCCAACTTGATGCGCTGGCTCTCACCGCCAGAGAGGGTGGTGGAAGGTTGTCCGAGTTTGATGTATCCGAGTCCGACGTCCTGGATGGTCTTAATCTTCCGCAGGATATCGGGCACGTTCTCAAAGAACTCAACAGCTTGGTTGATTGTCATATCGAGCACGTCGGCAATGGACTTACCCTTGTAGCGCACCTCCAAAGTTTCGCGGTTATAGCGCTTGCCGTGACACACCTCGCAGGGTACCATCACGTCGGGCAGAAAGTTCATCTCGATGGTCTTGTAGCCGTTGCCGCCACACTCTTCGCAACGTCCGCCCTTCACGTTGAACGAGAAACGCCCTGGCTTGTAGCCACGTATCTGGGCCTCAGGCAGATGGACGAACAGCGAACGGATATCGCTGAACACGCCCGTGTAGGTGGCTGGGTTCGAACGTGGCGTGCGGCCGATGGGGCTCTGGTCCACATTGATGACCTTGTCGATATGTTCTATGCCCTCGATGCTGTCGTAGGGCATGGGTTGTTTCAATGAGCGGTAAAAATGACGGGAGAGGATGGGGTAGAGCGTCTCATTGATGAGTGTCGATTTGCCTGAGCCGCTCACGCCCGTCACGACAATCAGCGTCCCCAGCGGAAATGCTGCGTCGATATTCTTCAGGTTATTGCCGCGACAGCCGTGAAGGAGAAGCTGCTCTCCAGCCCCCTTACGCCGTTCAGCAGGCAGTGGAATCTCTTTTTTCCTGTTCAAGTATTGTGCCGTGATTGTTTCAGTCTTGAGCATCTCCTGAGGCGTTCCCTGAAACACGACCTCGCCGCCCTTCCGACCTGCACGTGGACCAATGTCAATCAGGTAGTCGGCAGCCAGCATCATGTCCTTGTCGTGTTCGACGACGATGACCGTATTGCCGATGTCGCGCAGTTGCTTGAGCGAGTGGATAAGCCGTTCGTTGTCACGCTGATGCAGTCCGATGCTTGGCTCGTCAAGGATGTAAAGCACGTTGACCAGTTGCGAGCCGATTTGCGTGGCCAGTCGGATGCGCTGGCTCTCACCACCAGAGAGGCTGGCTGACTGGCGGTTGAGTGACAGGTAGTCGAGTCCCACGTCGAGCAGGAAACCCAGTCGGGTGCGTATCTCCTTGAGGATTTCTTTGGCTATCTGCTGTTGCTGATGCTCCATGTGTGGTTCTGCTTCGTCCAGCCATTGGCGCAGTTCGCTGAGGTCCATCAATGCCAGTTCGGCAATGTTTTTGTCCCAAATCTTATAGCTGAGAGCTTCGCGGTTCAGTCGTTGGCCGTGGCACTCCGGACACTCACATTCGGCCAGGAACTGGTCTGCCCACTTCTGTCCGCTGGCGCTGTCGTCGTTGTCCATGACAGAGCGCAGATATTTCACCACGCCGTCGAAGGCGACGAAGTAGTCACTTGTTGTGTGTACCAGTTCCTTGTCAATGCGGATATTTTCCAACGAGCCGTATAGGATTTCATTGAGCGCCTCGTCAGAAATGTCCTTGACGGGCGTTTTCAGGTCGTAGTCGTATTTCTGGAGTATGGCGTCAATCTGCCAGAAAATCATCTGGTTCTTGTACTTGCCGAGGGGAGCGATGGCACCCTCATGAATGCTCTGCCGACGGTCGGGTATCACTTTGTCAAGGTCAATCTCGTTGACGTAGCCAAGTCCCTTACAGCGTGGGCAGGCACCCATTGGTGAGTTGAATGAAAAGTTGTTGGGCGCAGGGTCGTTGTACGACATGCCTGTGGTGGGACACATCAGCCGGCGCGAGAAGTACTTGGCTTCGCTTGTCTCGTGGTCCATGATCATGAGCAGTCCCTCGCCCGTCTTCATGGCCAGCTGGACACTTTTCTTGAGTCGGTCGCTAGGCACTGCCAGACGGTCAATCACCACCTCGATGTTATGGTTCTTGTAGCGGTCAACCTTCATGCCGCTGGTTATCTCCATCAGCTCCCCATCAACGCGGACGTGCAGATAACCTTTTCTGCGCATGGACTCAAACAGTTCGCGGTAGTGTCCCTTACGACTGCGGACGACAGGAGCCAGAATCAGTATTTTACGACCTGCATAGTCATTTTGAATCATCTCCAGCACACGCTCCTCGGTGTATTTCACCATCGGCTCGCCCGTGTGGTAGCTATAGGCCTTGCCGGCACGGGCAAAGAGCAGGCGCAGGAAGTCATAGATTTCGGTGGTGGTGCCGACGGTAGAACGTGGATTGCGGTTGGTGGTCTTCTGTTCGATGCTGATGACGGGGCTGAGGCCTGTTATCTTATCCACGTCAGGACGTTCCAGTCCGCCCAGGAAGTTACGGGCATAGGCCGAGAACGTCTCGATGTAGCGGCGTTGTCCCTCGGCAAAGATGGTGTCGAAGGCCAGCGACGACTTACCTGAGCCGCTGAGTCCCGTGATGACGGTCAGCGACTGGCGGGGGATTTCCACATCGATGTTCTTCAGGTTATGTACGCGTGCTCCCCAAACGTTGATTTTCTCCTGGTTGCTACTCATCGTTGGGTTTTCCTCTCAGCAGGTTTACGTCGCGCTTAATGGTATGCGTCTGTCCGTCGCTGCCTTTGGCCTTCACCAGCACGAAATATGTGCCCTGCTTAACGGGGCTTCCGTTGTAGGTGCCGTCCCATCCGCCGTCCAGGTCAGTCCATTCGTAGAGTTTCTGTCCCCACCTATTATATATAATGGCACGGAACTCCGTGATGCCCGTTGTGCTTGACTTAACGCGCAATATTTCATTGATGCCGTCACCATTGGGCGAAAAACCATTGGGAATATCGATATGGCTCACAACGGTGGTTGTGTCCGTCGTCTCGTCGGTCTGTGCCTGAATGGTAGAACAGACGAGCGAGAGTAATAGCAGGAGGATGATTTTCTGTTTCTTCATGCTGCAAAAGTACAAAATAATTATGAATTTGAATTATGAATTAAAAAAAAATCGTACCTTTGCACTCGAATTGACTAAAAACGGAAAGAATGATGAAACTTTGGACACGATACGTGGTGATGTTGGTGCTGGCCGTGCTGTTTGCTCAGAATGTGGTTGCACAGGAGACACAATGGCGTGACATGCACAAGGTGAAGCGTAAGGAAACCATCTACAGCATTGCCCGTGACTACGGCATCACGGTAGATGAACTCATTAAGGCAAACCCCGAGATGGCGACGCCTGACTATGTGTTGAAGAAAGGCTCGTTCGTCTGTATTCCTTATCCGTCGTCTGCCGTGGTCGATACGGCAACGGTGACCCCTCCGTCGCCTCAGCCGCTGCGTCAGGGCAAGACGGACATGAGGGAACGCGAAATCCGTGTGGGCGTGATGTTGCCTCTGCACAAGGTAAATGGTGACGGACGCCGCATGACGGAGTATTATCGTGGTGTGTTGATGGCGTGCGATAGCCTGCGACAGTCTGGAATCTCTGTCGATGTCCATGCCTGGAACGTGGCTGAGGGAAGTGACATTGGTCAGTTCCTGACGAACGATGCTGCAAAGCTGGACCTCATCATCGGTCCCTTGTATTCGAAGATGGTACCGCAGCTGAGTGCATTTGCGGCAGAAAACGATATCCGTGTGCTCATTCCGTTCTCGATTGATGCGCCTGAGGTGGCTCAGAACCGTTTGCTGTTCCAGGTATATCAGGCTCCACGAGACTTCAACCGTCTGGCGGTGGAACGTTTCGTACAGCAGTTCCGCGATTGTCATCCCGTCATTATCGACTGTGCGGACTCAACAAGTACCAAGGGTAGCTTTACCCGTTTGCTGCGTCAGCGCTTAGACGAGGAAGGAATAATATACGGCTTGACAAGCCTGACAACCAGCGATGCGAAGTTCGTTCAGAACTTCAGTCAGGCACAGCGTAACGTCGTTGTGTTGAACACGGAAAACCAGAAGCCGATGCGTAAGGCCTTCTCGAAGCTGAACGCTATGCTGCTCGACAATCAGGAGCTGGAGGTTTCCATGTTCGGATATACGGAGTGGATGCTCTATACGAGCCGTAACCTCGAAAACTTCCATAAGTTGGATGTGCATATTCCTGCTGCATTCTATTACGATGCCCAGTCGCCCCGTACAAAGCGCATTGAGCTGAAGTACCGCTGGAACTTCCATGCAGACATGATGAACTCGCTGCCGCGTTTTGCTATTACCGGCTTCGACCATGCGTTCTACTTTATCAAAGGTCTGCATATGTATGGCAAACACTTCACGGGAGCCGCCGGTATGGTGGGCTATCCACCCATACAGACGCCTCTGCAGTTTGAGCGTAACGGACAGGGAGGCCAGGAAAACCGCAACATCATGTTCATTCACTATACGCCCGAGAAGCGTGTGGAAACCATTAAGTTTTAAATGAAACAGAAACTCTTGTTCTATATACTTGTGTGCTGCATGTCAGTCACTACGGCGAAAGCCCAGATTGGCGAACATCGTGATGAGTTCGCTGTGGGCGTCAGCGGTGGTTATGTCATGAGTAGCATCAACTTCCAGCCCGAGGTGCCCCAAAACCAGTTGGGAGGCATGATAGGCGGACTGACGTTTCGTTATACCACCGAGAAATACTTTAGCAGCGTGTGTGCTATCGTGGGTGAGGTAAACTACGCACAAATAGGCTGGAAGCAGAAAATCCTTGACTTGCAGGACCAGCCTGTCATCAATAGCGTGACAGGTATGGCAGAGGAGTACCAGCGTCGCATCAACTACGTTCAGGTGCCTATCTTGGCTAGATTGGGGTGGGGACGTGAACGCAATGGCTTGCAGTTCTTCTTCCAGGCTGGACCGCAACTGGGACTTTTCCTGAACGAAAAGACAGAGGCTAACTACAAGTTGGAAGAGCGCAACTATAGCGACCGCACGTCAAAAGTGGTCAATCAGGAAACCATGCCAGTGGAAAACAAGTTCGACTATGGCATCACCGGTGGCATAGGTCTGGAATACTCACATCCTGTCATTGGCCATTTCATGGTGGAAGCTCGCTATTATTACGGACTGGGTAACATCTATGGCAATACGAAGCGTGACTACTTCGGTCGCTCCAACTTCTCGAACATTGTCATCAAGATGAGCTATCTGTTTGACATTGCAAAGACTAAAAACAACAAAATAAAATAAGCTATGTTCAAAAATCATCCCAAGGGACTGCTGTTGGCAGCCCTCAGCAACATGGGCGAGCGCTTCGGCTACTACATCATGAATGCCGTGCTGGTGCTTTTCCTCTGTTCCAAGTTCGGACTCTCTGACGAGAGTAGTGGTATCATTTATTCATGCTTTTATGCAGGCATCTACGTCCTGAGCCTCGTGGGAGGTATCATTGCCGACCGCACGCAGAACTACAAGGGCACCATCATGACGGGTCTTGTGGTTATGGCTGCCGGCTACGTCATTCTTTCCGTGCCTGTTCTGGCTACCAGTAACAACATTGGCTGGCTGCTGCCGCTTACCTGTCTGGCACTCTTCCTGATTGCCTTTGGTAACGGTCTGTTCAAGGGAAATCTGCAGGCCATCGTCGGACAGATGTACGACAACTTCGAGGCTGAGGCAGCCAAGAAGGGTGAGGAGGAACTGCGCATAGCTCGTGGTCAGCGTGACTCTGGCTTCCAGATCTTCTACGTGTTCATCAACATCGGCGGTCTCATTGCGCCCTTCGTGGCACCCCTGCTGCGTGGATGGTGGCTGAAGGTCAACGGTCTGGAGTACGACGCATCGCTGCCTGCCCTCTGTCATAAGTACATCAACGAAGGAGCTGCTATCTCAGCCGATGCGCTGCAAAACCTTAATGAGCTCATCACGAAGGTGGGAGGCTCTACAGCCGACCTGTCCGCTTTCTGTTCCCAGTATCTTGATATCTTCAACACCGGCATACACTTCTCGTTCATCGCCTCTGTTGTGGCTATGCTCATTTCGCTGTTCATTTTCCTCTTCTCACGTAAGGTGTTCCCCACACCAGGAAAGAAAACAGCTGTTGTTTCCGAGAGCTATACGGAAGAGGAGAAGCGTGCTATGGCTACTGAAATCAAGCAGCGCATGTACGCCCTGTTTGCTGTGTTGGGTATCGCTGTCTTCTTCTGGTGGTCGTTCCATCAGAACGGCACGTCGATGTCGCTCTTTGCCCGCGACTTTGTCAATACCTCTATCTTCCCGCCTGAGATTTGGCAGGCTGTTAACCCCTTCTTCGTGATAGTGCTTACACCTATCATCATGTGGGTCTTCAGTACGCTTACACGTCAGGGAAAGGAGATTTCTACACCCATGAAGATTGCCTATGGTATGGGTATTGCAGGTATTGCCTACCTCTTCATGACAGTCTTCTGCTTCACGGAGTCTTATCCGTCGGCAGAGGAGTTCAAAGCCCTTGATACCAATGTCGCAGCAGGGATGAAGTCAGGCGCATGGGTACTCATCGTCTATTACTTCTTTATGACTGTTGCCGAGCTCTTCATCTCACCCCTTGGACTCTCGTTTGTTTCGAAGGTTGCCCCCAAGAACCTGCAGGGTCTTTGTCAGGGCTTGTGGCTGGGAGCTACTGCCGTAGGTAACGGCTTGCTGTGGATAGGCCCGCTGATGTATAATAAATGGTCTATCTGGGAGTGCTGGGCAGTCTTTTTTGCTGTCTGCCTCATCTCAATGGCAATCATGTTCGGTATGGTGAAATGGCTTGAGCGGGTTACAAAGTAACGATGCTGTCATTTCTTCCGTTCCTTGTATTGATTATACTCATCACGTGTTGCGTTGCCGTCTTTGGTAACGCAACATTGGATGGTGCCAGTCAGGTGTCGCTGCTGATTGCCTCGGCGGTTAGTGTACTGGTCGGACATTTCTCGAAACGGCTACGCTGGGAGGACTTGGAACGGGAGATTACAGACAAGGTGGCCAGCTGCACACCGGCCATCATCATCCTCTTGCTTATTGGTGCCATTGGCGGCACGTGGATGGTGTCGGGCATTGTGCCCACCATGATATATTATGGCATGCAGATTCTGCGGCCGGAGATTTTCCTTGTCAGCAGCAGTCTGCTCTGTGCCTTGGTCAGCTTGATGATAGGCTCGTCGTGGACCACGGTGGCTACCATTGGCGTTGCATTGATGGGTATTGGCAAGGCACATGGCTTTGACGATGGCTGGATAGCAGGTTCCATCATTACGGGAGCCTATTTCGGCGACAAGCTCTCGCCGTTGTCCGACACTACGGTATTGGCTTCCAGCGTTTCAGGCACGCCGCTTTTCACGCATATCCGTTATATGCTTTATACCACGGTACCGACATTCCTGGTGTCCCTTTCTATCTTCTTCGTCGCAGGCTTCTGCATGAACGTTTCCGGACAGGGTAACGTGTTGGAGTTCATGGACGGACTGGAGCGCACTTTCGTCATCAGCCCCTGGCTGTTGCTGGTGCCTGTCCTGACGGGTGTCATGATTGCCCGTCGCTGGCCGTCTATGGTGGTACTCTTTCTTGCCATTCTGTTGGCTGTCGTTGTGGGACTGTTAGTTCAGCCACAGTTGATACACCATATCTCAGGTGAGGAAGGGCAGGGCATCCTTACTTCCTATAAGGGCATGATGCAGGTCTGCTATGGCAGTACAGACATTGACACGGGGCATCCGATGCTCAACCAGCTTGTCCATACCAGTGGCATGGGCGGTATGATGCCTACCATCTGGCTCATCATCTGTGCTCAGACTTTCGGTGGTACGCTTACGGCTACCGGACAGTTGCAGGACCTGATGCGGCTTGTGTTGCGCTTCGTCCGCGGAACTGCATCGCTCGTGGCTTCTACGGTGGGAGCGGCTTTCTTCTGCAACGTGGCACTGGCCGACCAGTACTTGTCTATCATGTTGTCCAGTCAGATGTTCCGAGAGAGCTACAAAAAGCATGGTCTGGAGTCGCGTCTGTTGAGTCGTAGCTGCGAGGACGGTGCTACGGCTACTTCTGTGCTGGTACCGTGGAATACCTGTGGTCTTACCCAGAGCACAGTGCTTGGCGTGGCCACGTTGACCTATTTGCCTTATTGTTTCTTTAATATATTATCTCCTTTTACCAGTGTTATAGTTGCAGCCATTGGCTGGAAGATTGTACGACATGAAAAGAACTGAACGTTACGAAAAGGTGTTGGCGTACTTCCGTGAGCAGATGCCGGAAGTGCAGACGGAACTGGAGTTCGGCAGCGTGTTCCAGCTGTTGGTGGCTGTCGTGCTGAGTGCACAGTGTACTGATAAGCGCATCAATCAGGTGACGCCGGAACTCTTCCGTCGTTATCCTGATGCGAAGGCAATGGCAACGGCAGAGCCGGAGGATGTGCTTGAATACATCAGTAGCGTGTCCTACCCGAACGCCAAGGCGGAGCATTTGGTCCGAATGGCCCGTATGCTGGTGGAACGTCACGACGGCGAGGTACCTGCTGACATGAATGCACTCTTGGATCTGCCTGGGGTGGGACGTAAGACGGCGAACGTCATTCAGAGCGTGGCGTTCGGTCGTGCCACGATGGCTGTCGATACTCATGTCTTCCGTGTTAGTCACCGTTTAGGACTGGTGACGAAGAAAGAGGATACGCCTTTTAAAGTAGAACAAGTGCTGGTAAAAAATATACCCGAGGAAGATATTCCTCGGGCACATCATTGGTTGTTATTGCATGGTCGTTATGTCTGTACGTCACGCCGCCCACACTGCGAGAAGTGCGGCTTGCGTTCTATCTGCGCATCCTGCGGTTGTGACCCCACCTCTTCCACATGTCACGGTAAAAGCGATCCTCAGCCTTGATGACCTCAAACACCTTACTGGCAGGCAGCACGTTCAAGAACTTGTTGTGGTAGGTCTGCTGCAGGGTTTTCAGTTCCAAATCCAATTGGTCAGCCTTCTTGATGGCGTCCTTGAAACCGGCCTCGTCGGTGGGCGGAGTCTTTCTGAGGTCACGCTGACGGGCATAGATGACACGCTGCTTTTCGTGCATCTCCCCAAAGAGCGGCAAGAACTTGGCAGCCTCCTGTGGCGTCAGTTTAGCCTCTTTGACGATATACTCCTGCAGGTCAGCCTTGAATTTCTCGGGTGAGAACTTCCAAGGTCCTTCCTGTGCAAAAGCCATCATGGTGATGAACAGGCAGAAAAGTGTAATTGATAACTTCTTCATAACTTCCTTGTTTTATTCCGACAGGCAGGCGTAGATGTCGGCATTGTCAAGCATGGCGTAGTCGGCTGCCTCATCCATGAACTCCTCGTCAGCAGCTGTCGTGGTGACGGTAGCAACAGCAGGCTCCGTAGTAGTCTGCTGCTTGGAGTGGTTGAGATACATCGTAACGCTGAAGATGGCGATGCACAGGCAGGCAGCAGCCAGCAATACAGGGCGCAACTTCTTCAGACGTGTAGTACGCATAGGAACTACCTCAGCCTGACGCTCGGGCAACTGTTCCATCAGCTGCTCGGCGAAACGGTCAAAGTAACCCTCGGGCACTCGGAAGGGGTTTTGACTCCCCATGTTTTCTTGGATGATTCTTTCTTCGTCTGTCATTACGTTTTGGTTCTTTTGTATGTTTGACGTATATTCATTGAAAAAGTTTAATCATGTTGCTTAAAATATTCAGCAATCTTTTTCACCGCAATGTGGTAGGAGGCTTTTAGTGCGCCTTCCGATGTATTCAGCACGCGGCTGATTTCACTGTATTTCATGTCGTCGTAGTATCGCAGGTTGAAGACGGTGCGTTGTACATCGGGTAGCAGGGCAATGGCTGCCTGCAGCTTGGCCTGGGCCTCGTCGCCGTCGAAGTAGCGGTCTGCCATCAGCGTGTTGGCAATGCCTGTCTGTTCGTTATCGGTACTGATGGTTGCCATGTTCTTTTGTCGCCTGACGAAGTCGAGGCTTTCGTTGATGACGATGCGGTAGAGCCATGTAGAGAGCTTCGAGTCGGAACGGAAGCTGTCGATGTTGTTCCATGCCTTGAGCATAGCGTTCTGCATCACGTCGTCGGCATCGTCATGATTGAGCACGATGCGACGCACCTGCCAATAGAGCTGTTCGCTATACTGCTTAACAATAATCCCAAACGCTTGTCGCTGCGTCTGGGGATTACGTAACATGGAAAGAAGTTCTTTCTCTGAGAGGGGAGTGTTCATCGGATGGCAATCTTGCGAACCACTTTGCCTACTTTCACGATGTAGCATCCCTTGGGGATATCCAACTCAATGCGCTGTGACGGACTTTCAATCTTCACCTTCATTACCTGATTGCCGGTCAATGAAATAATCTCGAGCGTCTCGCCCTGTGCATTGTTGACAAGGAGCGTTGACTGCTGTACCGCAATGGTTATTTCGCGGTCGTTGCTCTGCTGCTCGATAGCTGGTTCAAAGTCCACAGCCCAGAGGCTCATCGGAACGGTGAGCGTCAGCGCAGCAGCAAATGTCAGCTTGAGTAGTTGTCTCGTCATAAGCTTCTTGTTTCAGATATTTGGTGCAAAGATAGTGTTTTTGTTTTAATTCTCCAAACTTTTTCGCCCTTTTTTGTTGTCGGAGGGGCGAAATAATCCGTTTTAGACGTCAAAGACGGCGTTTTCCTGTGCCAGATAAGTGTTTTCGAAGACTTCCTTGGCTTCGTTGAGCAGCACGTTTTCGTCCTCGTAACGCGACGAGTAGTGCCCCAGAATCAGCTGTCGTACATGGGCGTCGCGGGCCACCTGTGCCGCTTCGCGGGCCGTCGAGTGGTTGTATTTCTCCGCCATCGCCTGGTTGTCGTCGGCATAGGTGCTTTCGTGGTAGAGGGTGCTGACGCCTTCAATGCGCTGGTGCAGGTCCGCCATGTAGCGCGTGTCGCTGCAATAGGCGTAACTGCGCAGGGTGGTGGAGCGTCGTGTGGGCTTTTCCCTGAACAGGAATCCGCAGCAGGGAATGCGGTGCTGCAGGGGGATGGTGGTGACGCTGAGGCTGCGGTCCTCGTAGATGACCTGCTCCTGCGTGGTGTCGATGGGGTGGAAGACCACCTCGTAGCTCAGGTGAGGGCAGAACATGTCCAGCTGTGACTGCAGCATGGGCTCCAGCTCGGCCGTGGCATAGATGTGCAGCTTGGCAATGCGCCCCAGCATACCGAAGGTGCTGATCATGCCCATCAGCCCGAAACAATGGTCACCGTGCAGATGCGAGATGAACACATGGCCTATCTTGGTAAAGCGGATGCGCGAACGGCGCAGCTGCATCTGCGAACCTTCGCCGCAGTCAATCATAAACAGCTTGCCGCGCACTTCCACCACCTGTGCCGACGCGTTGTGCCGGAGTGTTGGAAGTGCGCTGCCGCAACCTAATATGTGAACTCTGAAAGGTTCCAAGGCGCAGGGGGGTTACATCACGAAGTCCTTGTCGAACGACGACTCCTCCAGCTCAATGTTCACCCCGTAGCCCTCGTGAGGCTTCTGACGTGAGAACTCGAAGGTGTCCTCGTCGTCCTTGTACGTCAGCGAGTCGGCAGTCAGCTTGATGATGTCGTACAGATTGGTCTCCTCTTCCTGGCTGCCGCCTTCGCGTACGGAGACAATCTCTATCTGTCCGTTCACGATTCGCCACGTGCGGTAGCTGATGGAGGTCTGCTCAATGGTTTCGGCAATGCCGCCTTCCTTGATGCTGATGCCAATCTCCGAGCTGCCGTCGATGGGGTCGGGCATCACCCAGTTGCCCAGCAGCATGTTCTGGTTGATGACGTTGTCGGCAATAGTCTTCTGCACGTTGGTCTGCACAATCATACGGTCACCTTCGACGATGTCACCAAACAGCTTCTGGTTCTCGCGTGCTGCTGCAATGTCGATGGTCAGCGTGTCGCCGTTGTCCGTAATCAGTCGCAGCGTGTCGCCGTGCGACGTGCTGGCAGTAATGCCGTAGAGCGTAGGCAGCTCAGCGGGGGCAACGTCCGTCGAGTCAATGCCTTGTCCCATTCCTTGTTGTTTCTTTCCGCCGCAGCTCATCATGGAGATGGCTGCCAGCGCAATGATGCCAATGAATAATACCTTTTTCATATATATTATATTATGTTTAATACCTCTAACCACTAACCTCTAACCACTAACCTCCATTTCCTTCGCCTCGTTCCACAGCCGGTCCATCTCCTCCAGCGTCATCTCCGTCAGCGGTCGTCCGGCACGTATGCTGTGCTGCTCAATGTAGTTGAAGCGGCGGATGAACTTCTGGTTCGTCAGCTCCAGTGCGTTGTCGGGGTTCAGCTTGTAGAGGCGGGCAGCGTTGATGACCGAGAACAGGAAGTCGCCCAGCTCCTCCGTCGAACGCTGCTTGTCCTCCTTGCGCAGCTCAGCCTCCAGCTCGTCCAACTCCTCGCGTACCTTCTTCCACACGTCCTGCTTGTCTTCCCAGTCGAAGCCCACGTTGCGGGCCTTGTCCTGCACGCGGTAGGCCTTGATGAGCGAGGGCAGGGCAGCGGGCACCCCTGAGAGCACCGTCTTGTTGCCGTCCTTCTCCTTCAGCTTGATCTGTTCCCAGCTCTCCAACACGGCCTCCGCATCCTTCGCCACCGCCTCGCCATAGACGTGCGGATGGCGGAAGATGAGCTTGTCGCACAGCTTGTTGCACACGTCGGCCATGTCGAACTGCTGCTTCTCCTCGCCGATGCGTCCGTAGAACACCACGTGCAGCAGCACGTCGCCCAGCTCCTTACATATCTCCTGCTGGTCGTCGCGTATCAGCGCATCGCACAGCTCGTAGGTCTCCTCAATGGTGTTCGGCCGCAGGCTGTCGTTCGTCTGCTTGCGGTCCCAGGGGCACTCCTCGCGCAGCCGGTCCATCACGTCGAGCAGCCGTCCGAAGGCCTCCATCTTCTCTTCTCGTGTATGCATTCGATCCATATTGGGGGCGAAGGTACAAAGAAATGTGCGAACTGCAAAATAAAATCCGATTTATTTTCGCCTTACCACACCTGGTTGGGGTCTGTTATCGGCTCCGACGGGTCCTCGTAAATGGGCACCGTCGTCGGGCTGCCTGTCTGTATGGGCTGGTGCAGGCGGAGCTCCAAGGTCTGCATCTCGGGTATCTGATATGTCTTCTTGAGTATCATTTTACTACCTCCTTTCTTCCGTTATGGATATAGAGTCCTTTCGTGCTCGGCTTCTCCGAGAGTCGTCGTCCGCTCAGGTCATACCACTCCCCTCCATCCAACAGGGAGGGGTCGGGGGTGGGTCTCATCCCCGTCGTCTTCTCGTCTCCGAACGTCATGCTCAGGCTGGGAGCCGCACTGCCGCTCAGCAGCAGATAAGCCTTCTGGGCAGGCATCGTGGTGCCAGTGTAGCGGTGGAAGCCGAAGTTGTCGCCCACTTTGCCGAGGACGTAGAACGTTCCCTCGCCGAGCGTCGAAGTGGCTGTGGCTACGTCCACACCTTGCAGGGCATTCGCGGGAACAATGAGGTCGGGGTCTGCCACTATGCTCATGCTGATTTCGTTGTCCTCGCCTTTGATGACTACTGGCGTATTCTTGGGGATGTACTTATTCAGTGAGTGCAGCACGACGTTATCGTCGCTCACCTCCGCCGTATAGGCAGTGGCGTTCTCGCCTTCGTCAATTAAATAACTCGCATCGCCGCAGTAGAACGTCGTCCAGTAGTTACCGTCAGCGAGGTTGGCGGTGAGGTTGATGGTGGCGGGAACCATCGCCAGCGTCAGGGCGCGGCTCAGAGTTCTTTTCACGTTGGGGGCAACGTAGAGGCAGCCGAGGATGTCGGCCTTGCCGTCGGTGGGGACGAGCACCCGAGACTCCGTCCCCTCGTCGAGGGTTATGGTTACGCTCAGCGCCTTGCCCTCAGGCACGACGACATACGCGTGGTCGCCCAAGAAGGCATCAGCCTCGAATCTGTTGAACGCCCATTCGCAGATGCTGGTAATGCTGGAGGGCAGGGTGACGTCGTGAGTGACTCCGAGGAATACGTAAATTTCGTTAAAGGCGGTGAGGCTGGTACAGGGGCTCAGGTCGATGCTGGCATTGGCTAAAAAGAAAATGTATTTACCGATACTCGTAAGCGCACTCCCCTCGGAGGCCGAGATATGGATGCCCGCAGCAGTATTCCGTGAGACCTGCTGAAAAGCAAAATCCCCTATTGTTGTCACGCTGGCGGGGATGGTGATGTCGGAAGAGACGTTGACGAAATTTTGGAAAGCATATTCGCTGATGTGCGTCACGCCCTCTTCGATGACAATGGTCTTAATCACATTGCAGATATCATTCCAAGGATGATTATCTTTTTTATAGTCCATCATCTCGCCGCTGCCGCTGATGGTGAGCACGTCGTAGTCGCTGCTGCCCGTGCTCTTCGTCACAGCCCATGTCACCTCCGAGCCGTTGAGTCCAGCGTAGGCATCCACCTTGCCGCACGAGCCGGAAAGGTCTTCCTCTGCAATCCACCCGGCATAGAGCGTCAGGGTGTAGCAGTCATTAGGGACGCTATAACTCAGCGTGTTGTCAAGCACGGTGTCGAAGTCGTAGGGGGTCGTGCAAGCGCTGTTCTTAAACCAGCCGAGGAGGACATAGCCGTCAGCCGTCGGGTCGGGCGTGGGCCGTGTTACCTTTTGCCCGAGCGTCAGGTTCTGGTTTGTGATAGCATCGCCATGATTCTTCATATTGAATCTGACTTGCACGTTGTTCGTATAGGGCTTGAAGGTGATGGTGATGACGTCGCTGGCAGAGACGCTGTAGTAGGGGTCCTCGTTGACGGGTGCGATTGATTCGAGCTCTGTCATAGAGCCCTCCCTCATCACGCTCACAAGATAGTAGCCCGTGGCGGGCGTCACATAGAGTTTTGTGCTGTCTGCACTCACACTGTACGTGCCACCATTCGCTGGATATACCGTCACGGTCAGCGCCCGCGTCGTCGTGGCAGTGAGCATCATCACGAGCAGCACGAGCGCTGCCCGCAGCGAAAAAGTCTTTAAATGTTTTAGTTGGTTCATATCTTCTGTTTATGATTGTTATTGTTGAATGGTTTATGGGACGGCAGGGGTGGCGGGGCTTATACTGCCACGCCTGTCCGCATTACATCGTCGTAAAGCGGTGAGTGTTGGTTTTCCTCAAGCAGGACAGGCTCGATAAGAATATTTACCTTGTCAACATCCATCCAGAGATCGGTGGAAATCGTGAGCCAGTCGCCCTCAATGCTGGGGACGATAATGGCCACGTCTATGTCACTCTCAGGTTTGGGATAGCCTTTCGAGTAGGAACCGTACATATAGACCTTTGGCTCCTTCTTAAAGCGTGGACTGATTACTCGTTTGTAGTCTCGGACGATGCTTAGGGCTTCGTCTCTTGTGAGCACTTTTGTAGTATCCATTGTTGCATTCGTTTTGTTTCGTCAATAATGTTACGGCATGTTTGTTCGTTGAGGGAACGAGCAATTCCTGTCTTATATTCCGGGTAGCGGGCCTCGATATTCATATTGTTGATTAGGCCGAGAAACCTGCGCTGTGTATCGTTCATTTGGTTGTATAGACCTGCTCCCTCAGCCAGACGACGGTGATTGTGTACGTATGGAGGCTCGTCTTCTCTCATCGCATTCCAATAGGCTTTCAAGGTTTTTTCAATAACCTGATGGCACATGAAAGCGACATAGAGCCAGCGCTTTGCCTTGAACAGGTCTTCAGCCACACCAAGATCTTCGTTGGCGATATCTGTCCAGTATGCTACTTTGTCTGTTGCCATAATGCTTTTATCTTGTTTTGCCTGCAAAGGTACGATTAAGTGAGCAAATAAACAAGAAAATTCTTGTTTTTTTCGAACGTGAGTACCTTCGACCGTCAGGTCAAAGGTAGTGATTTACTTTAATATTTACAAATATAGAGGCAAATTATTTGCTGATTCAGGCGAAAAGTCGTATATTTGCAGGCTAAAGAAACTCTTAAACAATCATCGACTTATGGCAGCATACGACATTCTACCCATTGACTACAACATCCTGCCCAACCCACTGCCCGACGAGCAGGGACGCACCACCTACCAGGTGCGACAGGACACACGCGGAGCCCTATACACCAGGGGCCTCGTGGAACACATGCGCCGTCACCACAAACTGACGGAATACCCCATCGACGCCATCATTCATACGCTGGCGGAGGAAATCGTGGAGCAGCTCTTCTACAACCGCTGCATGCACATCGACGGGCTGGGCACCTTCTCGCTCACCATCGGCCTGAAGCCCGTCATCGACGAGCAGGGCGTGGCCCACAAACGGCAGGTGACCGACCCCAACGAGATTACCGGCAACGACATCGAGGTGACGGGCATCGCCTTCAAGCCCGACGTTGAGTTCACCCGTCTGGCCACCCAGCGGCCTGCACGCTTCCGCCACTCCGAGCCACGCGGCATCGTGGGGCACTCCATCCACTATACCCGTGAGGAGATGACGGAAAGCCTGCTCAGTTACCTCGACAAATATGGCTCCATCTCGCGCGGTATCTTTATCATGGGATGGAACCTGACGAAGCACCAGGCACTGAAATGGCTCCATGAACTCTCTACAGGCGACAACCCGCCACTCGTGGAGACACGTCCTACCAACGCCTATGTCTATCATCGCAACCCCGACTACAAGCCCGAGAAGTAACGACTCCCCGTCGCGAAGGTGCCGTATCCCCGTCGCGAAGGTGCCGTATCCTCGTCACGAAGGTGCCGTATCCTCGTCACGAAGGTGCCGACTTCATATACTTCCGACTATAGTCAGCAGACCTTCCGACTATAGTCAGCAAAACTTCCGACTATAGTCAGCAGTTCTTCCGACTATAGTCAGCAGCAAAGAAAGTGCCGTCCTCTGCATTGAGAAGACGGCACCTTCGTGACGGGGATACGGCACCTCCGCAAGGGGGGGACGCCGTCTGAGGGCCAAAAACTTTTCGAGTTTCTATCGGGTAAATTTGGTGGAGTCAAAAAAAAGTTGTACTTTTGCACGCCTTTTAATATATAAGTATGGAATTAGCAAGCAAATACGACCCGAAAGAGGTCGAAGGAAAATGGTATCAGTACTGGCTGGACAATAAGCTGTTCGCCTCGAAACCCGATGGACGTGAGCCCTATACAATCGTGATTCCGCCGCCCAACGTGACGGGTGTGCTGCACATGGGTCACATGCTCAATAATACGATTCAGGACATCCTGGTGCGTCGTGCCCGCATGGAGGGCAAGAACGCCTGCTGGGTGCCCGGCACCGACCACGCCTCGATTGCTACGGAGGCGAAGGTGGTGAAGAAGCTCGCCGAGCAGGGCATCAAGAAGCATGACCTGACGCGTGAGCAGTTCCTGGAGCATGCCTGGGACTGGACGCACGAGCACGGCGGCATTATCCTGAAGCAGCTGCGCCGGCTGGGTGCCAGCTGTGATTGGGACCGCACGGCCTTCACGATGGACGAGAAGCGTTCGGAGAGCGTCATCAAGGTGTTTGTGGACCTCTATAACAAGGGACTCATCTACCGCGGGCTGCGCATGGTGAACTGGGATCCGAAGGCACTGACCGCCCTCTCTACTGAGGAGGTCATCTACAAGGAAGAGCAGAGCCACCTGTTCCACCTGAAGTATTATGTTGACGGTACAGTTACCGACGATTTCCCCGTCGGTGACGGCAACGTCATCCACAAGGACGAGAAGGGTTACTACGCAGTGGTGGCTACCACGCGTCCTGAGACCATCATGGGCGATACCGCTATGTGTATCAACCCCAAGGACCCGAAGAACCAGTGGCTGAAGGGCAAGAAGGTCATTGTCCCGCTGGTGGGCCGCGTCATCCCCGTCATCGAGGACCGCTACGTGGATATCGAGTTCGGTACGGGCTGTCTGAAGGTGACGCCTGCCCACGACACGAACGACTACATGCTGGGTAAGACACACAACCTGGAGACCATCGACATCTTCAACCCCGACGGCACCATCTCGGAGCAGTCACCGCTCTACGTGGGCATGGACCGCATGGACTGCCGCAAGCAGATTGTGAAAGACCTGCAGGCAGCAGGACTGATGGAGCGCATTGAGGACTATACGAACAAGGTGGGCTACTCGGAGCGTAACCCCGACACGGCCATTGAGCCGCGTCTCTCGCTGCAGTGGTTCCTGAAGATGCAGCACTTTGCCGACATCGCCCTGCCGCCCGTGATGAACGGCGAAATGAAGTTCTACCCCGAGAAATACAAGAACACCTACAAGAACTGGTTGGAGAACATCCAGGACTGGTGTATCTCACGTCAGCTGTGGTGGGGACACCGCATACCGGCGTACTACTATAACGAGGAGGGTGACTTCGTGGTTGCCGAGACGCGCGAGAAGGCGCTCGAGCTGGCCAAGCAGAAGAACCCTGCCATCACGGATGCAGACCTCCGTCAGGACGAGGATGCACTCGACACGTGGTTCTCAAGCTGGCTGTGGCCCATCTCGCTGTTCGACGGCATCAACAACCCGGGCAACGAGGAAATCAACTACTATTACCCCACGAGCGACTTGGTGACGGCTCCCGATATTATCTTCTTCTGGGTGGCCCGCATGATTATGGCCGGCGAGGAGTACATGGGTAAGTTCCCCTTCAAGAACGTGTATTTCACGGGTATCGTGCGCGACAAGCTCGGCCGTAAGATGTCGAAGTCGCTGGGTAACTCGCCTGATCCCATTGAGCTGATTGAGAAGTTCGGTGCCGACGGCGTGCGCATGGGTATGATGCTCTCGGCTCCTGCAGGCAACGATATCCTTTTTGATGAGGCGCTCTGCGAGCAGGGACGTAACTTCAACAATAAGATTTGGAACGCCTTCCGTCTGGTCAAGGGCTGGGAGGTGGCTGACGTGGAACAGGCAGAGGCCGGCAAGACCGCTGTCCGTTGGTTCGACGCGAAACTGAAGGAAGCTGCTGCCGAACTGGACGACCTGTTCTCGAAGTACCGCATATCGGAGGCCCTGATGGTGGTCTATAAGCTGTTCTGGGACGAGTTCTCAAGCTGGTATCTGGAGATGGTGAAGCCTGCCTACATCGACGGCAAGCCGCAGCCCATCGACCGCGAGACCTACGAGCAGACGCTGCGCTTCTTCGACGTACTGCTGAAGATGCTGCATCCGTTCATGCCGTTCATCACCGAGGAGCTGTGGCAGGCACTCTACGAGCGCAAGCCGGGCGACAGCATCATGCGTGAAAGCCTCGTGCTCAGCGGATTAGCCGCTGAGGAACAGCAGCTCATCAGCGACGTGGAGAAGGTGAAGCAGATTGTGAGCGGTGTGCGCATGGTTCGCAGCCAGAAGAACATTGCACCGAAGGAGCAGCTGGAACTGCAGGTGGTAGGAGCCAATGCCTACGAGCAGTACAATGCTGTCATTCAGAAGATGGCCAACCTGAGCGCTATTCAGGTAGTCAGCGAGAAGGATGCTACGGCATCGGCCTTCATGGTGGGTACCGACGAGTTTGCCGTACCCCTGGGTTCGATGATTGACGTGGCAGCCGAGATTGAGAAGGCTGAGGCTCAGCTGAAGCACTTAGAGGGTTTCCTGGCTGGTGTGGAGAAGAAGCTGGCCAACGAACGTTTCGTGGCTAACGCGCCTGAGGCTGTGGTGGCTATGGAACGCAAGAAGCAGAGCGACTCGAAGGAGAAGATTGCTGCACTGAAGGAGAGCATCGCTGCACTGAAGGCACAGCAGTAACAATAAAGACGGGTGTCGCACAAGCGGCACCCGTCTTTTCTTTACCCTAAATCCTTATCTAATTACCCCATTGGGTGGAAGTTGTCGCGTTCGCCCATGACGTACGCCTTGCCGTCTTCTTCCTTCAGGTAAATCTGAAGGTCGCTGAAGAAACCCGTTGCCTGCATGGCTTGCAAATCGAGGATGGCATCCTCTTCTGCTTCGTATTCCTTGGCCAGGCTCAGGTCGTTCTTGAAACTCATCTTTTTCGCTTCGTTGTCGAAGACGGCTATCCACTCATTTTTTACTCTGTCGCCGATTACAAATTTCTTGCTCATATCTTTGTGTAGTTTTAAGTAGTTTGTTTTTATAAATGATTTCTGCCTGCAAAGTTACGCGGAAAAACCTTTCGTTGTAACTCTGCAGGCAGAAAATCTTACGTAAACGTTTGTTGTATGCGTTTAGTAGGCGAACAGCGGATAGTTCTTCATTGTCTCGTTGACCTCGCCGCGAACCTTGGCGATAACCTGTTCGTTTTCAGGGTCGTTGAGTACTTCCTCAATCCAAGCGGCAATCTGCACCATCAGGTCTTCCTTGGCACCACGGGTAGTGATGGCAGGCGTGCCCAGACGGATACCCGAGGTCTGGAAAGCGGAACGGCTGTCGAACGGAACCATGTTCTTGTTGACGGTGATGTCGGCAGCAACGAGGGCGTTCTCGGCCACCTTACCCGTCAGCTCGGGATACTTAGAACGCAGATCGACGAGCATAGAGTGGTTGTCGGTGCCACCGCTGACGATGCCGAAGCCGCGCTTCACCAGCTCCTCGGCCAGAACGGCAGCGTTCTTTTTCACCTGCTTGGCCCACTCCTTGAACTCGGGCTTCAGGGCCTCGCCGAAGGCTACGGCCTTGGCAGCGATGACGTGCTCCAGCGGACCGCCCTGCTGTCCGGGGAAGACGGCAGAGTTGAGCAGCTGCGACATCATCTTCACCTGTCCCTTCGGAGTGGTGTAGCCCCACGGGTTCTCGAAGTCCTTACCCAGCAGGATGATACCGCCACGCGGTCCGCGCAGGGTCTTGTGGGTGGTAGAGGTTACGATGTGAGCGTACTTCACTGGGTTGTCAAGCAGACCGGCAGCAATGAGTCCGGCGGGGTGGGCCATGTCAATCATCAGCAAGGCACCCACCTTGTCGGCAATCTCACGCATGCGCTTATAGTCCCACTCACGGCTGTAGGCAGAGCCACCGCCGATGATGAGCTTGGGCTTATGCTCAAGGGCCAGACGTTCCATCTCGTCGTAATCCACACGTCCCGTCTCCTTGTTCAGGTTGTAGCCTACGGGCTTGTAGAGGATACCGCTGGTGTTGACCAGCGAACCGTGAGAGAGGTGGCCGCCGTGGTCGAGGTTCAGACCCATGAAGCAGTCGCCGGGCTTCAGCACGGCAAGCAGCACGGCTGCATTGGCCTGTGCGCCGGAGTGGGGCTGCACGTTGGCATACTCGGCTCCGAAGAGCTGGCATACACGGTCGATGGCGAGCTGTTCCACCTTATCGACCACCTGGCAACCGCCGTAGTAACGGTGGCCGGGGTAGCCTTCGGCGTATTTGTTGGTAAGATAGCTGCCCATGGCCTCCATCACCTGGTCGCTCACGAAGTTCTCGCTGGCTATGAGTTCAATACCTTTCAGCTGACGCTGATGTTCCTGTTCGATGAGATCGAAGATAGTGTTGTCTCTGTTCATCTTTGTCTATCTGGTTTTGATTTTTGCCTGCAAAGGTACTAATAATTCCCGAAACTGCCAAGCGTTTCGGGAATTATTATCATTCAGCGTGAGTGGATTCTTCTTCTATCTGATGAGTATCTTCTGTCCGTGATGCAGATAGATGCCAGGAGTCGTCGGCTTTTTGGCAAACCGGCGTCCCTGCAGGTCGTACCAGCCTTCTCTGTTCTGGTATGGGCTGACAGTGATACTCTCTATGCCTGATCCACTATCTCCCGTTGGGACGATTCGGAACTTTACGGCAACGGGGAAGTGGTCGCCAAAGGGCTTGTCAGGGTCGTCACTACGCATGTAGCCCGTTTTGTCGAGACTATAACTAAGTGCCGTCAACTGGCCGCCGTCCGTGGGGTTGATGAACAGGATCTTATCGTACAACTCCCCGCGGTGCCCCCAGCCATTTTCATCATGCGTCACGGGGCCGTCTACCTTGGCAGGATATTCTCCGTTCCGCTCTAACTCTACCCAGGCGTCAAAGACTCTGGCCTTGCCTGTCGACTCGATATAGTCGACAAACTGCGACTTGATGTCGTCGCGAGGGTAGTAACTGTTCATATCGCCCAGCACGATCACGGGCCGTTTGTCAAGACGAGCCATAATGCTGTCGCGTATCTGCCGCCATTGGGCGATGCGTGCCTCGCGGTCGGGGCCGTCACGGCCAGACTCTTCGTCCTTGTCATAACTGGCATCCCAGTGTCCGTTGTAGACGACGATTTCCGAACCGCCTTTCAGGGTGAGGTCATAGCGGCGGAAGCCCTTATCGGTAAGTGCGTCGGCGGCATGGCTGAAAATACCGTACGACTCATCCCAGCAGACGCTTTGGGTGTGCTCACCCTGGATGCCATGATGCCAGATGAGGCTGATGCCGTCGTAGGGGAAGGGGAAGGCAAAGGACTCGAGTGAGATCTTGCCCAGGCACTGGTCGTGGTGGTAACTGCTTTCGAGTTTCGTAAAGAGCAGGTCGTAGTAGTTGAAGTTTTCCTGCAGGCCCACGAGGTCATAGTCTTTCTGTAGCAGATAGTCGGCAATCTCCGGCGTATATTTCTCGCCAGGCCCGTCGATGTTGACGGGGATCCCAATCACATGGGTGGGCAGTCCGTCGATGTTAAGCGTTGCCACGGTGAATTCTTCAGTATGTCCCTGTGCCAGAGCGGAAAGGATGCTGCCCCATAGGATGGCGGCTGTGGTCAGTAAGAGATATCTTCTCATTTTTGTCGATAAACGTTTAGGGGGTGAACGTGTAGCGTCTGAGTTGTCGTAGTCTCATAAGCGAAAGATTGTTCCGTCTGCAAAGTTAATGATTTCTACTGGATTATCCAAGTTTTTATCTCAGAAATTGCTCAACCGTGCAAGACGTACAAGTTTAGCAACGCGAAACTTGTCTTTAAAACAGATATGCCAATGGACAGATAAAAATATAAGGACCTTACTCTTTTAAGCAATATAGGTTATCCCCGCTCGGCTTCCCGAAGGGTGACGCTTGCTTTAGCAAAATACATAGAACAATGTGAGCGAAGCAGATAACAAAGGGAAATAGCAGGAAAGTTCTAGTTTTTAGAAATAATTATCTGTTTTCTTTTGAAAATCAAAACTTTTTATAACTTTGCAACCGAAATGAGAATTGTATCACACAGACGGTTAGTTGAGTTCTACAGTTTGGAAAGGCTACGGGTAGGCGCGTCAGCGGGAATGGGACATGGAGACGCTCAGGCTGCACTTGAACGATGGTATGACATCGCAGAAAAGGCAGAGTGGAAGAACCTGTCGGATATAAAGGCAGACTTTCCTTCGACAGACTACGTAGGCAACCAGCATTATGTCTTTGACATCAGGGGCAACAAATATCGTCTTGTTGTGGTTGTAAAGTTTACAATCGGGCATATCTTCATCCGATTTGTAGGTACGTATAGTGAATACGATAAGATAGATGTTTCAACGATATAATAAAAGGAGGTACGAATATGGCAAAGATTACAAAAGAACAATATGAGTTCGCATTGGCACGTATTGAAGAACTGCTGCCAATGGTGGACGACAACACACCTGCCAACGACCGCAATGCCGTGGAGTTGACAATGATGTCGGATGTCGTCATAGACTACGAGAAGGAGCACTATCCCATAGGCAAACCCACCGTAGCCCAGTTGATTCAATTGTCGTTGGACGAGAAGAACATGAGTCAGAAACAGTTAGCTGCAGAGATCGGGGTCAGCCCATCACGCATAAGCGACTATGCTATTCTCCAAGAAGAACTGGAGATGGCATAAAACAGTTAACAGTGTCGGCTCATAGCTTTTTTGTAGAGTGGATATGATGGGACTTTGTGGTGTCATATATATATATATGAACTTGTGAATATTAACAATAAAGAAGTAAAGGTCATGGGTAAAATTTCAAGAATGAAAAGTGGCCTGCTTAATAGGGGGCACGAACTTTACAAGATTCTTAAAGGAGAAAAGGCCCCAACATGGTGGAACAGCCTGAAGGAGGACAAGGATATTTACATCGAGATAAGGAAAGGGAATATTATAGACGCATATTATCTTGGCGGCAGGATGGCCGAAATAAAACTTGACAGAGATAATCGGATAGTAGTAACTGCACATCCCAAATACTTGGGATTTTTAGAAGAAGAGGATGGGCAATATTATAGGAAAGGCATAAAAGATGGTAAAATTGTATATACTCCGATATACCAAGTCTGTTCAGAATGGCTATTGAATCGTAAGGATGAAATGAAAGCTAATATTCAAAAATACTATTCAGGAAGAAATAACGGGGAAGAAACTTCAGAAAAGTATATCCAAGGGATGCTTATTCTTAAAGGCAGAGGCAAATACCTTGATTCAGAATTTGCACATAGACTGTATGAAGATAAGATTGAAACGGTTAGAATAGATCTTGTTAAGATAGAAAATGGATTCATTGTATTTGAAGAATTAAAAAGAATAGGTGATAACAGACTCAGAAACACGAAGGGAGATCCAGAAATCTTGACGCAGATAAAGAATTATCGTGAGTTTTTAAAAGTCAACAAGGATATCTTGACGGAGTATTACAAGACTCTTTATGAAATAAAAAAAAACCTAGGCCTGCCTGTGCCAATAGTAGGCAATGTCAACGATTTGGTGGTTAATCCAGAACCGCAATTACTCATAGCCAATAATTACGAGAGGAAAACAGAAGGTAGAGACATAAGAATCAAAGAAATTGAAAAGATACTAGCTACAGAAAATGTAAAACCTAATTATTGCAATCCATGAACATTAAAATCCATCTCGGCACTCACCAGATAGGCGGATGTGTCACAGAATACGAGTATGACGGCTGGCGGTTGTTCGTCGATTATGGCGAAGAGCTGCCTGGTGGTCCTAAATCTGGAGATTTGCAGATCGAGGGCTTGACTCATGGTGACATCTCAAAGAGTGCATTGCTGATTACCCACTATCATGGTGATCACATCGGCAGCATCACGAAATTGCTCAAGGAGCTCCTCATATATATAGGCAAAGTGGGGCGTGAGATTCTGCTGGTGCTGTCTGACCACCTTAAATCAGTAGATGGTATTCATCAGGAAATGGTAGAACGTTTGCATCATGCCAATACATTCGAAGCAGGAAAGCTGTTCTCATATGGACCGTTCAGCATTATGCCCATAACGGTTGACCACTCTGCCTTTGATGCATACGCCTTTAAAATCGAGGCTGGCGGAGTAAGTGCTTTCCATACAGGTGACTTCCGTACACATGGCTTCAGGAGCAAGAAACTGCCAGAGGTTATCCATAAGTATGTGGGAGAGGTGGACTATGTGGTTTGTGAAGGAACCAACGTCGCTCGTCCCGATGCTACGAATCAAACAGAACGGGAATTACAACAGCAATTTGAGGAGCAGTTCAAGGCAAACAAAGGTAATGTGGTTTACCTTTCCTCTACCAATATCGACAGGCTGTTTTCTCTTTATCATGCTGCTCTGCGTGCAAAGCGTGTGTTCCTGGTTGACGCCTATCAGAAGAAAATCATGGATATTGTCACACAGAAGGATTCTCTATGGGGCAAATCAGAACTCTACCAATATGGGGAATATGAACCTAAGGTATTAAAATACGATAAAGGCGAGTTTTTAGTCACAGATGAGTTTAAGGATTTTCTTGATAAATTAGGCTATGTCCTCGTTGCTCGTGCCACTCCGCGTTTTGGCAACCTTGTGGAGCGTATTCCTGGAGAGAAGCAACAGTATCTGTCAATGTGGGAAGGGTATGTCAAAGAAGGCGCGGAAGCCTATAACAAGGATCTTGCCAATTCATTGGGCGAAGACTTCAAATATATGCACACCAGTGGTCACTCAGACATGAATAGTATGCGTGAGGTATTCCGTCTGCTTCATCCAAAGGCACTCATCCCCATACATACGGATGCACCAGAAAAGTTCGCAGAACTGTTCTCTGCAGAGTGGTCTGTTATATTACTGAATGATGGTGAGAGTGTTTCCACTCTTTAAGCGGATATTTATATGCAATTGTCATGAAAATCTTGCATCTCTCAGACACTCATGGCTTGCATCATCACATCGAAGACATGCCTCGGGGAATGTTCAGGTCTGGCAGGCGTTCGGCCTCCAACTTAACTATAGGACATGCGGCCTCCTGCTTGTTCTGAGCCGACACCACAGTCTGGACTGACAGGGCTCCTATATATATAATAATGTGTAGGAGTCGGCTCATATCGTCTTTATCTTAGGCAGGCGTCGAGTTCGCGGGCGATGAGCTCCTTGTCGAGATGTTGGCCGATGAAGACGAGCTTCTGCATGCGGTCGCCGTACTGCTCGTCCCAGTCCTGGCGTAGGCCTGGATTGCGCTCCATGAACTGCTCCAGTTCGCCCTTCGGCATCGTGGCGTACCACTGTCCGGCATT